>JAMIGL010000001.1:0-3691 GCA_035905735.1 Minisyncoccota bacterium
ATAATTGTATTCTTTGCTTTTTTAGGTATTATTTTTTGTTCTTGCAAAAAAGAACAAGATCGGTACGAACCACCAATAGACACGTCTTCTGGTGGCGGAGGAAACATTGGGCTCAGATTAAAAGGCTTTCTGGTTAGCTATGCCCATACAACCTACACAACAAGCAGTGTTTGGTGGAAAGTTACTATCAAATTTGATACCACATCACTAGGTGTCGTAGATCTTTTTTTAATCAACGGAAGTTCCCCTTCGTATCCTTTGTTTTCTCAGACGTTGAACAACCAGCAACGCTACGTAACTATCGGGAAAACGTATGCACAAAACAATCTCAACGTTTCAGGGCAAACAGCATTTGTACGGATCATCGCAAGAGATACAACATCTGGAGCAATGATCTCAGATACCGGAAGAGTTTGCCTTGAAAAGCCCAAACAAAGCCCGTCCGATATATATTGGCCCGGCAACATTCCGTATGACTCAGTTGTTATACAGATGTAAAAAATACAAAACCCTTCATATTTACTATGAAGGTTTTTTTGTGCGTGTACTTGGAATCGGACCAAGGGCCTCTGTCTTATCAGGACAGCGTTCTACCACTGAACTATACACGCAAGCCTAGCTACTATACCAAATTTTCACTATTTTTCAAGCTACTCCTCATCATCCTCTCCTGCCCCATCGGCACGCTCCCCGCTCTTGAGCGCATCAATAATCTTGTCGATTTTACCCATCATCAACCCTTCGATATTGGAGAAGTTCTGACGAATACGATGATCGGTGACACGATCCTGCGGGAAGTTGTAGGTGCGAATTTTCTCACTGCGGTCAGCGGTACCGATTTGGTTTTTGCGATCACCGGCATACTTTTTGGCCTCTTCTTCCTCTTTGAGTTGCTGAAGCTTTGCAGTAAGGATCATGAGAGCTTTTTCACGGTTGGCAAGCTGACTACGCTCACTCGTCGAGCGAACATCGATACCGGTCGGCTTGTGGATGAGCCGAACGGCAGTCTCAACCTTGTTGACGTTCTGTCCACCAGCACCACCCGAGCGGGAGTATTCCATGTCGAGATCAGCAGGATTGATTTCAAACTTCACTTTTTTGCGAATCGGAAGTATGGCAATCGATGCAGTCGAAGTATGAATGCGACCATTTTTCTCAGTCGCAGGTACGCGCTGAACCCGATGTACCCCTGTCTCAAAGCGAAGGAGTTTATACACATCCCTTCCGCGTATCTCGAGTGAGTACTCATCCAGATGCTTTACTGCCAATTTTTGACTCTCTGCATAGCGATCATACATTGCCACAAGCTCAATCGCAAAGAGTGCCGCTTCATCACCACCTGCTCCAGCGCGAGCTTCAAGAATGATTTCGTTCGGGAACTCCTCCTCTTCTTTTTCAGAGATTTCGATTGCTTTGATCTGCTCTTCAACCGATGCTTTTTGAACAGCGATTGAGTTCATATCCTCAGCACCAAGCTCGCGCATGCTTTCGTCACTTTCCATCAGCGCCACGACTTCAGCTTCTTGCCTCAAAAGACCCTCGTAGAGCTCTGCGAGATATTGGGTCTTGGGATTCTTTTTTAGTGATTCGATATCCATAATGGCAAAACAAAAACCGCCCTGAAAGAGCGGTTTTGGGTTCGTTACTTCTGTGTTGAAGCAGCGCGACGCTTGTTGAAACGGTCAACACGTCCTGCAGTGTCGATAACCTTTTCGGTACCGGTATAGAATGGATGTGACGCAGAAGAGATTTCCATGCGGAACATCGGATATTCCTTGCCTTTATAGGTCACGGTTTCGGTAGTCTTGACCGTAGACGCAATCAAAAACTGCGCTCCTGATGAGTTGTCATTAAATACGACGTCGCGAAAAGTGGTCGGATGGATGTCTTTTTTCATAGCAAGCTATTGTAGCATATAATTTGAAGCTTTCAAGTCTGACTTCGTCACACTCATTATCTTCGAGAAACACCATATGTTTCAAGATAGTCAATATCTGCCTGGATGGTACGAGTGAGCGCCATCACGTTATTGCCATAAAAGCTATTTGCCGGCTTTTTACCATCACAGACTCGCCCTGAGTAATAACGGCATGCAGCGTTGCGTTCATTTGCTTCCCCTCCAGTACCACCGCGCTGCTGCAGATAGATAGCAGATGCAAAGATTGCATCACGCGCACGCCATGGGTTTGGAGAAGTACCTATTGCCGATTGTACACGAGCTGCCACACTTTCCCATGTTGTCGGGATAAACTGTGAAGGCCCCATCGCTCCTCCCCATCCAGCACCTGCAATAGGACATGAAAGTGGTGTCGTATCAGGGTTCAAGCCAAGCGCATTGACGATACGAAGAAATGCCGTCTGATCATCCCGACTCGATCTACCAGCTGCCTTTTGCGCGGGTCCGGGCATGATGTTTTGCCACTTCTTTGCAACAGGGTCGGTCGCGCGGTTACAGGTTCCGACATTTTTTCCAAGGTTTGATTCTTGTGTCAGGATCGCAAGGATGAATGCAGGACGCACACCAGTGACCGCACTTGCTTCTTTTGCAAAGGTATACGCATCCTGAAACTTAATCGCAGCAGTTCCACCTCCGGCAAAACTGAACAACTTGCTCTGGATAGCGGCAACCTTCTTTTGCTGTTCAGCGACGAGGGATGCTTTTTTCTGTTCTTCGGTCTTACTTGTGTTCAACAACACGCGAGCCTGCGCTTCGGATGATTGGATTTTCTTTTTCTCAAATTCAAGGGCATTTTTTGCATCGAGGGCCTGAGACTGCTTGTCCTGAAGGTCAACCTTCTGATCTTCAGTTATGTTTTTGATTTTCTTTACCTTATCAAGGGACGTATAGAGTGACTGCTTGATCGAAAGAAAGTCATCAAGGTCCTGATAGAAGTCAGTGACAGACTCTGATGAAAGAAGTACGTATACCGCACCTTTTTGATCGAGCTCGTTGGTACGCTTTACGAGCTGCCGCATCGAGTCATGCTGACGATCAAGCTCAGCACTAAGCTCATTGATAGCCTTTTGCTTCTCGCCAATTTGCGAAGACAGACTACTGATTGTATTGATTTGGCCCTTAATTTTATTTTGGGTGCTGTTGATCTGGTTGATGAGCTGGTTCACATTGCCCTGAAGAGCACCACTTTTTGACTTTTGTGCAGCGAGCTGTGCTTGAAGCTCTTTGAGTTTGACACTTTCTTCGGCAAAGTCCTTACATGCCTGTGCAATATCAGGACTTGTTGGATTTACACAAACAGCAGGTGTTTGCGCATTGACGACATCACTTTGTACCATCGAAAAAGTCGTAATGGTAACAATGGCCAAAAGAATGCTACTGATGAATACTTTTTTGATCTGCATAACAATAAGACTCCTAGTATACCAGGAGTCTTACATGCAAATCTATTGATTTTGATATGAAATATGGTGGAATTATTCCGCGGCAACTTCTTCGTCTTTCTTACCCTTCTTTTCTACCTCGATTGCAGAGAGATCCATTACCGGAGTTTCTTCTTTCTCTTCAACGAATGCAGTGATGAGCGCAACAACATCCTCTCCATCTGTTATCATCTCAACACCAGACGGAAGCTTGATATCGCTGACATGAATCTGATCTTCAAGTGTCGCAAGACCTGAAACATCGATTTCAATTGAGTGCGGGAGGTTCGCAGGAAGCGCACGGACTTCCACC
>JAMIGL010000002.1:0-19084 GCA_035905735.1 Minisyncoccota bacterium
GTCTTCTCATGCTTCCGCAGGATATGCTCGATGCACTCTCAGCAGGCAAAATCAACGAAGGTCACACACGTCCGCTCATGATGCTTGCAAGTCGTCCCGAAGAGCAGCAAACACTCTTCAAGGAAATCATGTTCCGCAAGATTAGCGTCCGTGAAGCAGAGCGGATTGCACGTCGTATTGCTGTTGAGAAAGTTAGAAAGCAAAACCTCTTGCCAACACCGGAGCTTATGGAAATTGAGCAGAAACTCCAGGAGTCACTTGGTACTCGTGTACATATCGAACCTCGTGAGGTTGGTGGCAAGATCACGATTGACTACTTTACTGCTGATGATTTGCAAGCAATCATGAAAGTACTTGCCGAAGAGCGTTCGTCTATCGCAGCTGTTGGAACAGTACCCGTTGATCAGGCAGAAGAACCGACGGTTGTTGAGCTTGACGATCGGAGCAAAGAAGAAGTGCGAGAAGCCGATCAGGAGATAGACGAGCTGTACAATATCAAAAATTTCTCACTCTAAGGCTGGGTTGACAAATTTGTTTACGATATGTAATATCAAAAACAAATAAAACTCACGCACATGAAAAAAGTACTTTTCGCATTACTGTTCTGTAGTTTCGCAGTATCGGCAATGAGCCAGTCATACGGGAGATATCGTCCGTGTCGTCGATATGAGGAGCCGCCTCGTCGACAATATAGGATCATTCAATCCTTTCAACAGCAGTCTTTTAGGCAGGCATGGCGTCAACCGGTGAGGGTCGTGTATCCTCAGTCCTATGTTGTGAATGGATGGTACGGTACCAATCACTACGTGCCGATACAGCAATTTCAGTACGTTCAGTTCAGACGCCCGTCCCTGTTGGGACAAATAGCTCTGGGGTTGCTACAGCCAAATCCATTTAACGGTATTGGATGGAACCAGTGGCAGGGGGGATACCAGTCATCCATATGTGCTCCAGTTAGGATGCCGATGGGGCTTCATGACTTTTAAACAAACGTAACCGCTTTTTCGTTAGAGGAAAAGCGGTTATTCTTTTGCGAGAAATTTCTCAAGGAGACCGCCATGCTCCGCGATATAGCTGCGGATACGACGCTTTGCCATACCAGTTTTTGCATAGTCGAGCCATTTGCTTGATGGTTTTGCATTTTTATTGGTGATGATCTCAACGATATCACCGTTGTTAAGTGATGTGCCGAGTGCTGCCATTTTTCCATTGACTCGTGCCGAGCTGAGTGTGCTTCCGATGTCAGAATGTACGGCATATGCAAAATCCACCGGGGAAGCATGTTCAGGAAGGTCAATCACATCGCCTTGCGGGGTGAAAACAAAAATACGGTTTTTGAACAAATCAGTACGAAGTTGATCGAGAAATTTGTTGGGGTTTTTGATTGCGCTGTGGAACTCTTTGAGGTCATCAATCCATCGAAGCTTCTTTTTTTGGAGTGGTGCAGGGGTGTGAGAGGTTTCTTTGTATGCAAAGTGTGCGGCAATACCCATTTCGCTTTCTTGATGCATTGCGTGAGTGCGTATTTGTATCTCGACAATACCTGTCGGAGTGATGACTGTCGTATGGAGTGACTGGTAGCCGTTGGGTTTCGGCAATGCAATGTAGTCTTTGATACGTCCAGGGAGCGGCTTCCAGAGCATGTGCACGAGCCCGAGCACCTGGTAGCAGTCAGTGACTGAGTCGGTGAGTACTCGAAGTGCGACGATGTCATAGATCTGATCGCTGGATTCTTTGCGCTTCTCGTATTTGAGCATTTTGCGGTAGAGACTGTAGAGATGTTTAACCCGAGAATCAATTTCGATATTGGAAAGATTGAATCCGCTTATTGTTTCTGTAAGTTCGGTGTGTGCCTTGCGTGCAGTTTCTTGTGCTTTTGGTGATCGTTCGATAAAAAAAGTTTTTGTCCGAGCGTAGTCTTTGGGAAATGCGTGGGGGAATGCATAGTCTTCGAGCATGCCCTTGAGTTTACCCATACCGAGACGTCCGGCAAGTGCCGCATGGACCTCAATAGTTTCAAGTGCGATGCGAGTACGTTTGTCAGGGCGGACGTGCTCAAGTGTCGAGACATTATGCAGGCGATCGGCGAGCTTGATGATGAGTACGCGTAAGTCTTCGGCTGTTGCGACAAAGAGCTTGCGCATACTCTCAACATGCCGTTCGCGGCCACGATATTTGATTTTGCCAAGCTTGGTGACGCCTTTGACGAGAAAGACTACTTGTTCGCCAAACAGCCCGAGCAGTTCTTCTTCGGTTGCATCAGTATCCTCGAGTGTATCGTGAAGCAATGCGCTTGCGATTGTCGTGATATCCATACCGAGTGATGCGCAGTTTTTTGCGACTTCGAGTACATGGACGAAATAGTCTTCACCAGAGTTTCGCTTTTGACCGGCATGTTTTACCTGCGCAAATGCAAAAGCTTTTTCAAGCTTGCTTTTTTCCGTATCCGAAAGAGGGTACGTGATGCGCGCCGTAAGTGATGCGATGTCATGCATGCATCTACTATACCTTAGAGTTTCTTTTTCTGAAATCCGCGGGGTTTCTTTTCTTGTGCAAGCAGTGTGAGCGCTTCAGAGAGGGTGATGGCATAGACATCAAGCGGTGCCTTGATTGAGCGGAAGTTGCCGTCATGTCCGACATAGGGACCAAAGCGTCCGATATTTGCCATGACCTCCTTGCCACTGTCTGGATGTGTGCCGAGCACGCGCGGAAGCGAGAGGTATTTGGTCGCCATTGCCACAGTCACGAGTGATGGATCAACATCTTTCGGGATGCTTGCCATGCGAGGCTTTTCTTTCTTTTCACCTTTTTTCACTTTCACGGTCTTTTCTGGTTTGAGGCCGAGCTGTACATAGGGACCAAAGCGTCCGATGAGTACAAAGATCGGAAGTCCACTCTCGGGATCGATACCGATCGGTTCATCTTTTTTGATTTCAAGTCCGTCGATGGTGAGTGCACCGTCACAGTCAGGATAGGTGTCACATGAGAGAAACTTGCCGCCACGACCAAGCTTCACGATCATGGAGGCGCCGCATTTCGGACATTTGTATTTGTCGTCAGCCTTTTCAAGGGTGGTTGCCTTGTCGAGCTTTTCTTTTTGCTTCACTTCTTTTTGGAATGGTGTGTAGAAATCCTTGAGCGTCTTGGTATAGTCGCGATCACCGTTTGCGATATCATCGAGTTCATTTTCCATTTCTGCCGTGAAGGTGTCAGAAATATAGTTCATGAAATGTGCTTCAAGGAATGAGGACACTACGTCACCGGTATCAGTTGGGTGGAGTGAGCGGTTTACCTTTTCGATATAGCCGCGTGTTTCAAGGGTGGAAATGATGGCTGCATAGGTGGACGGACGACCGATACCGCGAGCTTCGAGCTCTTTGACAAGCCCTGCTTCCGAGTAGCGGTTTGGTGGCTCGGTCTGTTTCTGTGTATCTTTGAATTCGATAAGGGTGAGCGGGTCGTGCTCGTGGACTTCGGGGAGTTCAACGTCTTCACCTCGTGCTCCGACATCTGCCAAGAGCCATCCGGGAGCCACCACTCGTGATCCGTTCGCAACAAAATCCGGAATAGATCCTTTGGTTACATTTGCCGCAATGCGTGTCTTCATGAGCTTGGCATCAATCATTTGGGATGAAATGGTACGTTCCCAGATCAATGAGTAGAGCTTCTTTTGCTCTTCGGTCGTACCGGCGGATATTTTTTCGGGATGGGTCGGACGGATTGCTTCGTGGGCTTCCTGCGCATTCTTTGCTTTTGTTTTGTAGGTGCGGACTTCGACGAATTCTTTGCCAAACTTTTTCTCAATCGTTTTGACAATCATCGGCATGATTTGCGCAGAGATGGTAGTCGAGTCTGTACGCATGTACGTAATGTGGCCGGCTTCATAGAGCTTTTGTGCAATCTGCATGGTGCGCGCAGGGGAGAATCCGAAACGCGTACTTGCTGTCTGCTGGATGGTTGAGGTGGTGAACGGTGCGCGAGGAGAGCGCTTTTGCTCACTTGTTTTTACCTCGGTGATGACCCAGTCGGCAGATTTGGCAATACCGATGATGCGATCGACTTCTGCCTTGTCGCGAGGTTCTTGTGTTGCGGTAAGTCCAATAGTGACACCTTTCTTTGTCTTGAAGAGTCCGTCAAGTACCCAGTAGGTCTCAGGAACAAAGGCGCGGATTTCACGCTCGCGTTCCATGAGGATGCGAAGTGCAGGTGACTGGACGCGACCGGCAGAGAGACCGTAGCGGACTTTTTGCCAGATGATACCTGAGAGGTCATAGCCGACGAGACGGTCGAGTACGCGGCGTGCTTCTTGAGCGCGGCGGAGGTTGGTGTCGATATCACGCGGATGTTTGAGTGCCTCGGTCACGGCCTCCTTGGTGATCTCGTTGAAGGTCACGCGCTTGATAGGTGCTTTGACTTTTTTGTCGGCACGGAGGATTTCCTCGATGTGCCAGGCGATTGCTTCTCCTTCACGGTCCGGGTCGGTTGCGAGTGTTATTTCCTTTGCGCTGTGTGCGAGACTTTGCAGCTCATCAACAACATGGCTTTTACCTTTTGCTATTTCATAATGCGGAATAAAGCCACCCGGAATGTCGATGGCTTTTTTGTTGGATTTAGGAAGGTCGCGGATATGGCCAACTGATGCGCGTACGGTGTACGCACCGTCCAGATATTTCTCGATTGTTTTTGCTTTCGAGGGACTTTCGACAATAAGTAATTTCATAGTTTGCTCATGCAGTAGTACCACGAGGAATTTTCTTTGGCAAATTTAGAGCATGCGCTCTATATAGCCGAGTGTCTCACGGATCACCCCTTTGATCTCAAGTGTCGAGAACAGCATGTTGGCAGATGCAGCATCAAGATCGAGCTCATGCATGATTTCTTCACGACTTTTTGGTTCGTTTAGCAGTGCGAGTACTCGCTCTTCGTCGGCGTTGAGCATCAGGTATGCCGATACCTCGCTTGTCAGTTTCTCCGCAAGGTTGAGCTCCCGCAAAATATCGGCAGACTCCGTGATGGGGACGGCACCGAGCTTCAGGAGCCAGTTGGTGCCGCGTGATGTATCGGAGGTGATAGGGCCGGGGACAGCACCGACTATTTTGTTGTATTCGGTACCAAGTCGTGCGGTGATGAGGGTGCCGGACTTTTCCTGTGCTTCGATGATGATGGTGATATCTGAAATGCCTGCTTCGAGTCTGTTGCGCCTCGGGAAAGTCCATGGTGCGCCAACTGTATAGTCGTCGTATTCGCTGATGAGTGCACCGCCATTGCTGAGTATGCGTTGTGCGAGACCGTGATGCGCGGCAGGGTAGAGTGCGTTCCAGTTGAGTCCGGAGCCTGGGAATGCGATGGTCGGAAGTCCTGCATCAATCGCGGCTTGGTGCGCGATACCGTCGATACCAAGCGCAAGTCCTGACACAATCGTGATAGGGTAGCCGGCAAGTCCGGCAATCAATGACTGGCAGACATTGCGACCGTAGCTTGTGCATTTGCGACTGCCGACGACGGTCACGTACTTGGTACCCTGCATCCGATCAAGCGATCCGCGGATATGGAGGATCCGTGGCTGGTCGGGGAGCTCGGCAAGCATGGGGAATGCCTCAAGGGGTCGGAGGTGTCTGATAGGGTAGTCTTCCATCTATATATTGTATGGTATCGATATCAAGAAAAGATAAATATTTAAAAAACGGAGAAAATGCGCTATAGTGCTCGTACATGTTAGATATCAAATTCATCAAAGAAAACCCGGACCTGATCAAAGCTGCCGCTGCCAAGAAACATATCACCTTTGATGTAGACGCACTGCTTGCGCTTGAGGAGAAGCGCCGTGAAGCATTGAGCGCCTTTGAGACTATTCGTGCGGAGCAGAACCGTCTGTCTGATGAGATCCCAAAAGCACCGGACGCTGAGACTCGTACCAAGCTCATCGAGAGTTTGAAGCCGATCAAAGAGGAGGTACAGGCAAAAGAAGAAGCTGTAAAAACCATCACCAAAGAGTGGCAGCTGCTCATGCTCCAGGTGCCCAACGTACCTGATATTTCGGTACCCGACGGTGCAAGCGATGAAGACAACCTCGAATATCGTGTCTGGGGTGAGCAGCCGACATTTGATTTTGCAGTGAAGGATCATACCGAGCTGATGGAAGCACGCGATATGGTGGACTTTGAGCGGGGGACGAAAGTCGCTGGCTTTCGCGGATACTTTTTGAAAAATGATGCAGTGCTCCTACAGTTTGCACTTTGGCAGTATTTTATGCAGGCTATCGTCGCAAAAGGCTTTGCACCACTTGTTGTTCCATCGCTTGTCACCAAAGGCACACTCTATGGTACGGGGTACTTGCCACAAGGTGAAGAGGATTTGTACAAGACCCAAGATGATGACTATCTCGCAGGTACCGGTGAAGTCGCGACCATGTCATACCACTCAGATGAAGTGCTCTCGATCAGTGATTTGCCGAAAAAGTATGTCGCATTTTCACCATGTTTCCGACGTGAAGCAGGAAGTCATGGCAAGGATGTCAAAGGCTTGATCCGTGTGCATGAGTTTTACAAGCTTGAGCAAGTGGTACTCTGTGAAGCAAGTCATGAAGCCTCAGTCGCGCTCCATGAAGAAATCACGACCAATGTCGAGGAGCTTCTCCAGGCGCTCGGTCTTCACTATCATGTGGTGGTCAACTGCGGTGGTGATCTTGGTCTCGGACAAGTCAAGAAATACGATATCGAAGTGTGGATGCCGTCACAGGGTAAGTTCCGCGAGACGCACTCAGCATCGTATTTTCATGACTTTCAGACACGGCGTCTCAACATTCGGTACAAGGATGCGGAAGGCAAGCTTCGCTACGCACACTCACTCAACAACACGCTTGTTGCAACTCCGTCGCGCATCATTCCTGCAATCATTGAGAACTTTCAGCAAGCAGATGGTCGTATCAAGGTACCTGATGTCCTCAAGCCATATATCGGTAAGGACTATCTCGGATAATACCCATGTACGAACGCACGTATCAATCCCGCGTTCTCAAGTCAGACACCCCGACGTCTGAGCAAAAAAAGTTTCCTTGGAAGCGTGTTGTCATCACACTTGGTGTAGTGACTGTTCTTGCAGGGTTTGTGATGCTCACGCGTATGCCTGAGCTCCAGGTGCAAACAATAGAGGTCTCTGGTGCAAATGTTGCCGACCCGGAGGAAGTTATGCTCTATGCGGTCGGCTTGCTTGAGGGGAGTCATTTGCGACTTCTCCCAAAGAAAAGCATGCTCCTGCTAGATAGCGACATGCTTGCGTCTCGTATCAAGGCACAGTTTCCTCGGTTCAACGAAGTTGTAGTCACGCGTGATGGTGCGACCAAGCTTCAAGTGTCCGTTACTGAATACCAGGGAGCATACCTGTGGTGTGATGAGCAGTGTTTCTTTATGGATGAGCGCGGGTCGGTGTTTGCGCCAGCACCGTATTTCTCTGGCAATGCGTATGTGAAGATTTTGATCGGAGTGCGCGATGTGCTGCCATTTGTTCCGATTACCGATGACCAGCTGAAGCTTGTAGAAACGTACCGGTCATATTTGCGTGACATTTCAATCGATCCGATTTCGTTTCGTTTTGTTTCAGAACGACAGCTTGATATCGCATTTATGCATCGTGGTGGTGAAGCCGTGCTCATGGTAGATCCGCTTCATGATGTTGATACGACGCTTGAAGCACTCTTTAGTGCGCTCCGTACCGAGCCACTTCAAGGGTTGTATCACTCTGATCAGGCGCTTCGGTATATCGACCTTCGCTTTGAGAACAAAGTAGTATATAAGTTTCACTAATATGAATTTCTGGCAACACCTCAAATCAACAAAACAGCCGTTCTTTGCTGTCGCACCGATGGCTGATGTGACTGACCCTGCATTTCGCGCGCTCATTGCTCGGCATGGCAAGCCTGATGTGATGTGGACAGAGTTTGTCTCGGCAAATGGTCTCATGAGCAAAGGGCGAGACATACTGGCGAGGGATTTGGCATTCTCTGAAGTGGAGCGCCCGATCGTCGCGCAGCTGTTCTCTGCCGATCCGACAAACATGGAAGGTGCGTGCAAACTTGCAGCTGAGCTTGGCTTTGATGGGATCGATATCAACATGGGCTGTCCTGACAAGACCATCGAGAAGCAAGGTGCCGGTGCCGCAATGATCAAGTCGCCTGATGTCGCACTTGCGGTCATCGCCGCTGCCAAGCGCGGTATCAAAGCATCCGGGAGAGACATACCACTATCGGTCAAGACTCGTGTCGGGTACCATGCGGTGCAGATTGATGAGTGGATATCACTCCTACTCTCTGCAGGTATTGCTGCGCTCAGTGTCCATGTACGTACACGCAAAGAACTCTCGGGTGTACCTGCTGATTGGTCCCGACTCAAACGAGTCGTCGAGCTTCGTGACAAGCTTGCTCCGGAGACGGTGGTTATTGGTAACGGTGATGTGACGTCACTTGCTGATGGCAAGCAAAAAGCCGTGCAAACAGGTGCTGATGGAGTGATGGTGGGGAGGGCACTGTTTGGCAATCCGTGGTTTTTTGATGCGACACGGGAAGTGGTGGCAAGTATTCCGCAAAAGCAGCCGCGATGGATACGAAACACCTTTTTGAAACATGTCTTTGGTACGAGCAAACGAACGCTTGCACAGTCTGCTGCCAAGCCGATCACGATAGAGGAGCGACTGAATGTACTGGTGGAGCATACGAAGCTTTTTGAAACAATGCTCGGTGATATCAAATCATTCGCCATCATGAAAAAGCACTACAAGGCATACTGCACCGGCTTTCGCGGTGCAAAGGAGCTCCGTATGGAGCTGATGGAAGCAAAGGATGCAGCTGAGGTTGCTGCTATCGTGGATCGCTTTTTGACAAAATAGCTATCAAATGGTAGTTTGTTGAAAAACAAAAGTACCATGAGTAAAAAAATTTCAATCCTGGACCAAAAAAGTTTATTATTTGGTCCTTATGTAGCAACTGCACAGGCATTTCCATTACTTGATGTTGAGGCCTATTTGAGTAGGAGGCAGCAATATGTGAATATGGAATATGTCTGGCTACTAGATAAGGTTGATCAACAGATACTGCACCCCTTAAGTATTGTGGTTGATACAAAAAGTATTTTATTTCACTTGCTAAACAATTCGATTGATTTGATCTATGGAAAATATGCCTCGAAAAGCACATTTCTTGTATCAAATGAACTTGTTGGAATCAAAAATGTTCATGACAAATCAGTTCTTGCAAGGAAGGTGGCACAAATATCTTCTGCATTTAAGGGAAAAGCAGAAGTTGGTGTTAAATTTACTGATTCAAAAGAAGTGTTATTTACTTTCATGCCTAGGTAACTTATGTAAGCCTTGCACCGTCGGTGCAAGGCTTTTTCTTTTGGGCATGTCTGCTACAATGTCCGCATGGAAAGCCAAGTCTTGTATCGCAAATATCGTCCGAGTGACTGGAGCGAAGTCGTCGGCCAGGAGCATATCGTTTCGGCACTTTCACAATCCATCGAAAGCGGGACATTCTCCCATGCATACCTCTTTACGGGTAGTCGCGGTACCGGCAAGACGTCGGTGGCACGCATCTTTGCCCGGGCGCTCGGTACCAACCCTGAGGATGTCATTGAGATTGATGCGGCGTCCAACCGTCAGGTCGCTGATGTGGACGAGATTCGTCATAACGTCCGCGTACTGCCGTTCTCGTCTCGCTTCAAGGTCTATATCATCGACGAGGTGCACATGCTCTCACCTCATGCATTCAATGCACTGCTCAAGACAATCGAAGAGCCACCGGCACATGTCATATTTATCCTTGCGACCACTGAGCTCGACAAGGTGCCTGATACGATCCTTTCTCGGTGCCAAGTCTTTTCATTCCGCAAACCCAATGAGAAAGTCCTCGCCGGTATCATTGAGCGTATTGCAGAGCGTGAGCATGTCGTGATCGACAAGGAAAGTGCGGCTCTCGTCGCATTCCTCGGTGACGGGTCATTCCGTGACTCATTCAGCATCCTCCAAAAGGTGCTGTCTGCCGCCAAGGGTCGCATCATCACGCGTGAGCTCATTGAGAGCATCACTGGTGCTCCGTCACTGCAGGTGATTCATGAGCTCTACACCGCACTGATTGCACGTGATATGGATGCCGTGTACACCACACTTGCACGAGCCGAGGAGCACCATACCGATATGATGCTGCTTGCCCAGCTTCTCCTTGATACCATGCGTCGTTCGCTCATGTACCGCTACGCACCGAGCAAGCGTCAGGATATCGAAGCGCAACATTCCGAGCAGTACGTCGAGATCATCAAGCGGGGAGCAGTCGAGAGTACGGATGCAATCTCATCCCGCGGTATCGTCGCAGTCATCACCGCTATCGAGCGCATCGCCTACGCTGCGGTCCCTACACTTGCACTCGAGCTCGCATTCATCGACATGCTCGGCATAGAAGCGAAGAAATAACCACTCTTCAAAAAAACACCCCCTCGTGGTATAACTGCAGGGCACGAATTGTCGGATCGTCTAATGGTAGGACTACAGGTTTTGGTCCTGTGTATCTTGGTTCGAGTCCAAGTCCGACAGCCGATTTTTAAGCGTAAAAATCGCCTCAAAATGAGCACATTTTGACGTGGTAAGATAATCACAAAATATACGAATTAATATAAAGTATAAAAAGTGAAATTTGCTTCGCGAATGTTTCGATAGAAACACAAGAAGACAGTGTCTAATTATGAAGAGCGAGTAATAGTGACTTTTTGTAATTATTGAAAATTAAAAAAGTCTCTCAAAAAGAGAGACTCATGGTTAGTTATTTCCTGCGTTATTATTTGATAGTGTACCAAGTGGGATATTAATATCTATGTCATCCAACTCTGCATTTGGGAGATCAATTTTCACTCCAATGCTTACGCTGAACTTATGCCCCTCATCTTTTAGAATTTTCTGCAATCTTTCTTGTAGAAAAAGGTATTCGCCCATAGGAGGTAAAATAAGTTCAATTTTTTCTATAATCATTCCTTTTCGGACACAGCTACCAGCAAGAAAGCCTAGAGTTCTTAATAATTCTTCTTCTATATCGTCCCTATTTTTTTTATTGATAAGCTCCGGTATGGATCTGCTAATAGGTTTTAAATAGGGAAGTATAAGTTTAAAGAAGTTGTTTTGTTGGCGAACACAATAGATAGTGCCAAAACTAGTATTTTTCATGTTGATTAATTTTTTAATATAATACTATATAATATTATATTGTCAATGTTATGTAATGACTCAGTACCTTATTGGAATGAGGGGGCAGGTACTCTTGTGAAAAAACTATTTTGTTGTTGTTGTGAGTAATGCAATGTATTACATAAAAAAACTTACACTGTGATACACTGATGACTATGAATATTCGTACCGTTGGTTGGGGGGCGTTTGTTGTTGTCGCATTGTTTGCGCTTGTTGGGTCGGCTCATGCTGATACACTCACACTTACTAGTGGTGCAAATGCAACTACTACTCCAAACGTCGCAACCGCAATTACTGGCTTTCAGATTGTTGGCCCTGCAAGTCAGACGACACCGGTAAAGCTTCGTGCGACAAGCGGCACGCTCAACCTTTCAACTGTTGCAGGGGTGACGATGAGTGGCAATGGTACTGGTACGGTGAACCTGAGCGGAACTGTTGGGAATGTTAATACTGCGCTCTCGACACTGACCTATACAAGATCATCGACTGGAACCGATACGCTTGAAGTATCCCTTGTTGATCCCAACCAGATATTCTTTCCTGACAACAATCACGTGTATGAATATATAGGTGGGAACATCAACTGGAACAATGCAAGGATTGCCGCAGAAGCACGTACTGCATATGGTGCAACAGGATATCTTGCTACTGTTACATCGACAGGAGAGAACAACTTCATCAGAGCGCGTCTGTCCGGTGATGCATGGATCGGTGGGAGTGATAGTGCGACGGAGGGTACCTGGAAATGGGTAGGGGGACCCGAAGCCGGAACAACGTTCTGGCAGGGAACAGGTGGCGGCAGTACTTCAAACTATGCAAACTGGAATCCCGGTGAGCCAAACCAGTCAGGGGACGAAGACTGTGCAGAGACGTATATCGCAGATGGTACATGGAATGACTTGCCTTGCAGTGCAAGTGTCAGCGGATATGTGGTTGAGTATGGATCACCAGGCAACACGCCGACTGTTGTTGCGGTGAATATTTCGATCACTACGGCAGACGTTCCTGCAGTCACTACTTTGGCACCGTCAAACGGATCTTCATTGGTGAGTCCTACGGCCAGTCTTGTGATTGGGTTCAGTAAGACCGTCACCAAAGAGACGGGTGCTGTTGAGATTCGCAAGTATGCCGATGATAGTCTGATCGAAACAATCGATGTGTCAGGAAGTCAGGTCAGTGGTAGTGGGACAGCGACTATTACGATTGACCCGGCTACCACTCTTCCGGAAGGTACGCAGGTCTATGTGACTATCCCTTCTACTGCATTTAAGGATGCTTCGAACAACTTTTTTGAGGGTATTGCTTCAAAGACTACGTGGTCATTCACCACCAATGATGTGACGGCTCCGGTTCTTTCGGCTATTGATGCGGTACCTACAGATACCGGTGTCACTGTTACCTGGGAGTCAAATGAGTCGAGTTCAACAAGACTTCTGTATGCGGCAGATGAATCCTATGGGATTGCAACAAGCGAAGCTGACACATCGGTCCGTGTCACAAGTCATACGGTGACCCTGAGTTCGCTTGCTGAATGCACAAAATATTACTACAAGGCGGTGTCACGGGATGCATTTGCCAATACAGCCACATCTTCAGGAATGTCATTCATTACGACAGGCTGTTCAGCAGGCACAATACCACTGTCTTCTGCTGTAGGGTCGGTAACGGTCTCGACACCTTCATCAACAACACTCACTGAGACAGGACATACACTTTCTGTGGAGACGCCGGCAGATTTCACGACACAGGCATCGTCGGTTGTTATTCAGATCAAAGGCATTGCTGCAGATCCAGTGATTGGACTCATTGGAAAGCCATCACCTTCGCTTCAGACTGCCGCACCGGTTGTTTTTGATGTAAAGGCGCTGATCGATAGTACGACACTTGTTGATACGTTCGATGTGCCTGTCACCATAATCTATACCTATAGCGCTACTGATATTGAAGGGATCACCGAATCATCACTCTGGCTCTATCACTATCATGATGATGCGTGGCAGGCATTGGACAGCTGTAGTGTTGCTACAGAAGCCGATACTATTACCTGTACCGCGCCAGGTTTTTCAATATTTGGATTGTTTGGTAGTCCAATACCTACATCAAGTGCCTCATCGGGAGTTACACTTGAAGGGCGCATACGAAACCTTGTGAATGCTGGCAACATCACGGATGCTCGTACGCTCGCACTGTCGTATGGCAAGGAGCTCCCACAAGGCGGTGCTACGGTATCATCAGCGGCAACCGCAGCTCCGGTTGTATTTAAAAGAAATCTTACTATCGGTAGTACCGGAGATGATGTGCGTCTGTTGCAGCAGTTTTTGAATGCTCGTGGATATATACTTGCTGCAGCAGGTCCTGGCTCGGTCGGGAATGAGACTACACGGTTTGGCAGGCTCACAAAGGTCGCACTTGCAAACTATCAGCGTGCCCACGGAATACTTCCTACCATCGGATACTTTGGTCCAATCACTCGCGCAAAGATTTATTCAGTCTACTAATTCCACAGTTACCAAAATGGTCGAGATTTGGTAGTATTGGTATATAAATGAAAAAACATGCACAAACAGTCGCATACGCGTTTTTCATGATAATCTTTCTGTTTGTAGGAGGGATTGGATTTATGCCGATGATGGCAGAGACTCATCATCATGAGCCTGGCTGTCCATTCATGCCAGGAGAATACTCGGTCTGCCTGATGACTCCGTTTGATCATGTTGCTGCATGGCAAGGAATGTTTGCAACAATTGTTCCTGATACTAGTATGGCAATCTTTGGCATGATGTTCCTGGGGTTGATCCTAGTAGTATTGTGGAAGCCGCCGGATATTGCACGACGTATATCTGGAGCTAGTACTGGATATGATAGCCACCTATTGTTGTATCAGGAGTTATTCTCTCGTGGAATACTTAATCCAAAAGCGCCTTAAGTTGTGGTGTAACACGAATGATTATTACTTACTATTTATCTAAACAACCATGCAAAAAAATACAACAACTATCATCGCAATCGTCACGCTTGTTATCGGTCTTGCCATCGGATACGGTATGGGTGCAAACAAGGTACCAGCACAAATCGCGGGGCAGAATACCAAGGGTGGACATCTCATGCCTGATGGAACAATGATGAGCGGAAGCGGATCAATGGATATGGCAGACATGATGAATGTCATGAATGCTGAGCTCAAAGGAAAGACGGGTGATGCATTTGACCGCGCATTCCTTGCAGAGATGATTGTACACCACGAGGGAGCAGTCGAGATGGCAAAGCTTGCCGCTACAAATGCGAAGCATCAGGAAATCAAAGATCTCTCAGTCGCTATTATTGAAGCTCAAAACAAAGAAATAGCTGAAATGAAAGCATGGCAGCGTGCTTGGTACGCTCAATAAGAAATCAAAACGGAATCCTATAGTATATAAAAAAACGCCTCAGCAAGTGCTGAGGTGTTTTGTCATGATTGTTGGATACGACTTTCCAAAGAAAGTGAAATCATGTACAAGTTTTCTTCTTTGCCATCACCATGGGTAAACAACATGCCAAACGAGCTTTTTTGTATCATTTGATACGCAACTGCTTCGCCACTGTCACAGGGCTGCACTGAGCACACAGCATGTCTCGGGCAAAGACCTTTGAAGCTGATAGTAGCAAGTCCCATACGGTCACTTACTGTTTGGGCAATACGAATATCAATGTATGCGGCATGTTTGAATTCATCCTCGGTAACATCGTTGAGAGTGGCACATTGCTTCAATACTATCTGGCTATTTGAAGCATCGAGCATATCTGTCAACATATCTTGGGTTGTTGTACTGCTTGGTATCGCACTGTAGAGCGTAATACGCATACTTGATTGATGGTGCCATAGTATCGTTGTTGTTTGAATGAACTTACTTGCTATGGCTGTAAAGTCACTATAGGTTATTGCAAATAATCTTTTAACAATGCTAAATCGTTTTGCCATGGTTGAATGTATTTGAAGGTGAAGAATGTTTTTGTTCACATTACCAGGAGTATGGCTTTTGTCAATGAAAAGGTGCTTCATTCCATTTTATGAGGAATATGGTATAGTATGTGCTATGGCTACAACAAACACCGGACTCTCAAAACCAATGAAAGTAAGCGCTGACCTCGCGGCAGTCGTGGGCGCTGACGAAATGTCACGTCCTGAAGTTACCAAGGCAATCTGGGTATACATCAAAAAGCATGATCTTCAGGACCCTGCGAACAAGCGCAACATCAATGCTGATGAAAAGCTTCTCAAAGTATTCGACGGCAAGAAAGTCGTGAACATGTTCGAGATGACAAAGCTCATTTCAAAACATCTTTCATAAGTATCAATAAATACCATAAATACAATAAAAACGGCAGTGATGCCGTTTTTATTGTTTGTTCTTTCGAGGGATTCGTACGGTAAATATCGTACCGATATCCGGGGTGCTCACAAATGTAATTGTCCCGTTGAAGTGTCGCTCGACAATTTCTTTGGTGTTGGAAAGTCCTATTCCCATGCCACTTTTTTCTTTTGTTGTAAAAAATGGGTCAAAGATTTTTGAATGAAATTCGACAGGGATGCCGATACCGTTGTCGGTAACTCTCAACACTATACTTCCATGAGTACGCAGTAGTTCAACAGTGACACAGGATTCCCTGATGGCGAGAGCGCTAGTTGCATCAATCGCATTACCAATAAGGTTTACTGCAATCTGATAAAACTTCAAAGGGTTTCCATATAGTACAAGATTGTTGCGAATACGGGTAGTGATACGTGTAGAGGTTGCTCGTGCATGGTAGTTCAGAACCATGACCGCGTCATGCAGTTCAGCGCTTGATGAAAACAGTCGATCAAGAAGACTTGTATCAGCCTGTTTTCGTATTGCATTCATGGCGCTTTGCATTCGTCTGCTGTGAATAACCGCTTTCTCTACATAGGGAAGAATCTCACGTGCTTGCTCGGTATGAGATATTGATTCAATTATCCCCACGATTGCATTGAGTGGATTCATTAAGTCGTGAAATAATCCTGAAGATAACTTGCCAAATTCCGCAAACGTATACATCTGAGCAAGCTTTTCCGTATAGTTTTTTGATTGTTTGTACTTTTCATAGTGGTTGGTTGCCCACACGATAAGTATCTCTTGTTCACGAGATTGTCGCTGTTGGTAAAAGATATATATCTTTTTTATGAGAGTACATATTCCTCCTATAACACAGAGATAATAAATAACTGCAAAGCCGATCATGCCAATTGCTATATACTGGCGAATCACGACATAGTCAGTCATCAGTGAATATATTCTATCTTATATCCGCGACCCGGTACGTTATGGATAAGCTTGCGCCTAGAAGGTCGATCAATCTTTTTGCGGAGGTTTAAAATGTGGGTCTCGATAGTGTTTGAAAAGGGGTCCACGTTCACATCCCAGATATGTTCCATGAGTGTGCCTCTTGATATGACATTTCCACTGTTTTGCATCAGGTATTCAAGAAGGGAAAATTCTTTGCGTGTGAGGTAGATGTTTTCATTTGCACGGCACACCTTTTGTTTGACGGTATCAAGTGTTAGATCATCAATCCGAAGGATTGGTTGTGTCTGCTGTCTCGGACGACGGAGCACTGCATGGATGCGTGCGAGTAGCTCTTCAAAGAAAAATGGCTTGGTTACATAGTCATCGATCCCGCATGCAAAGCCATCGACTTTGTGCGGTACTTCACTTGTTGCAGAAATCATGATGATCGGTGTGAATACGTTGCTTGTACGAAGTTCTGCGCAAACGGCATAGCCGTTTTTGCCGGGAAGGCTGTAGTCGAGCAGTATAAGGTCGTAGTCGTTGATGGTCGCTTGGTAGAGTGCGGTGGGGCCGTCACTTGCAATGTCGATAGCAAAGCATTTCTCTTGAAGTCGAGATTTCAGATATTCGCGTATGTCAGTATCATCCTCAACGATTAGTATTCGCATACAATAGATATTAGACTACTGCAAGTATATAAGGCGCACGGCGGGTGCGTCCAGTGGTATACTTGAGGGATGTTGCGTATCGTCGCAGCAGGAGATTATAAGCTAATCAACCACTATTATATGCCACTAGTTGCACGTATTGTCCTTACGGTTGCCATTGTCGGTGCCGTGGGATACGCACTCTGGAACCACAATACCAGGGAAATGATGAGAAAAGATGCTGCGAACGTCGAAGTCGCGCCGACACTTACAACAGGGAACTCAAACGATGACCTTGATCGTGATATGGCAGCGCTTGATGCCGCACTCAACCGTATCGAACAAGATTCTGCTACAGTCGATGCAGAATATACTCAACAAAATGCATCAAACTAATATGAAATATACCCACTACTTCCTCGCTGTTGCTGCTATTGCTGCAGTCACAGCCAGTCCCGTTGCGGCAGAGACAGTTCGTGACACGGCAATAAACGCACGTATGGATGCCGCTGTGACGACGGGCGAGTCTCGTCCGCTCACACCTGAGATGCGCCGCGAAGGCAAGGATGAGCGCAAAGACAAGCGCGAAGACCGATATGAGAACAAGAAAGAAAAAGGTGATGACAAGCGCGAAACACGAGGCAACCCTGCAATGAACATTGCCACTGCCACGCTCAAGCGTATCAATCTCACGATTGAAGTGATGACAGCATTTGGTACCAAGCTCGAAGCACGCATCAATGCCGCAAAGGCAAACGGTGTGGATGTGTCAGCATGGACTGCTATCTATACTGACTACATCGCAACTATCGCAAGTGCAAAGGCCAATGCGACTGCTGCTGCCGAGATAGCTGCGACTGCAACTACTATGAAAGACGATCGCGAGGCAAACAAGCAAATCTTTACCGAAGTCCGTACCAAGATCAAGCTTGCTCGCACTGATCTGCAGGAAGCACGCGCTCTTGCTGACAAGCTCGTCAAGGCATTTCGTGCAAATGCAAAGTCTGATGTGAAAGCCGATACTACTGCAACCATAGAAACACAATAAGTATTCTCTGCGCTCCACCATACAAAGAAACCGCCGAGAGGCGGTTTTTGGTTATGGGGAGTTACGTTGAAGTATTGATGTAAAAATAGGGGAGGTAAAATAAAAAAAACCCACCGAAGCAGGTTTTCTGTCAGTGAGATTTGAAATTAATTGTTGAAGAATTGTAATTTTGTAGCTTCGCTTACCATGGTGCCATAAGCAGCATTCTTGTCAGAGCATCCTACATACGGACCGCCATCCAGATAAATTGCATTTGAACAATGTTCTTTGATGAACAAGTCAGCAAACTCATAGAAGGTTACGGGGGTAAGTGAAACTATCACAACAAGGGTGCCATCTGTTTTGAAGCCAATTCCTGACCTTGCATATTTGGACTGCGATGTTCCTCTTGTGTTTATTCCATCTTTTACCAAGATAGGTCCATTCTGGAGCGCCCACCGCATTTGCGGCAAGATATGCTTTTCAGTATAAAGAACCAAATATAACTTACCATCAATTCCAAGTCCAAAGATTGCGTTATTAACCGCAAAGTTTCCTCCGCCGTCTTCTGGGTTGGTCCAGTTTTTCAGTATCGTACCGTTATCAATATATCCACCTACAGGCATGTTATCTGTCCCTACAAGTGGTCCATTGACACAGAAGTCCATATACTGGTTTGTAGCGGTATTACTCGCTTTCCCAAAGCCAATGTTTAGGTTTTTTGTTCGGTGATACATTACTTGGGCAGATAGACTGCTCAAAGCAAAGATAAAAGCAATACAACATAGTACTTTTTTCATTTGATCATTTTTAGTGTTTGAAAAGGAGCTGTTTATATCAATATAATAGCATATATATATTGACAAGTCAAGTATATGTGCTATAGTGTAATCGTAATGTCC
>JAMIGL010000003.1:0-7597 GCA_035905735.1 Minisyncoccota bacterium
CTATCAAGATAGTCGTTGGGAATGTTATTAATGAAAATCCAAAACTCGTCGAAGACTACAAAGCCGGCAAAGAAGTCGTGATACAGGCACTCGTCGGTCAGGTCATGAAGGCAAGCAAGGGAAGTGCAAACCCTGGTATTGCACTCAAACTTTTGAAAGAATTGCTCGCATAGATTTGCTTCATAAAAGCTTGTATAAAAACCACGCATATTTTTCTGCTGAAAAATTGCTATTCTCGCGCCAGTCGCGCTTGCGAAATGCTTTTTATACAAGCTTTTATTACGCAAAAAACGATGAGTGAGAGACAAAAGAGAACACCCATTCTTGCAAGGGTTGGGTGGGGTATGGCGACGCAAGAATGGGTGTTTGAATGAAGTCTCACTTGCGAATAGCACTATCTGGTATACTTCTCCCATATGGATACCAAAATAAAAGTAGCGATTAATGGATTTGGACGCATCGGACGAGCGTTTTTGCGTATTGCATGGGAACGTCAGGATATCGAGATTGTGGCGATCAACGACCTTGGTTCACTTGATAGTCTGACATACTTGCTCAAGTACGATACTGTGTACCGCAAGTTCAATCATGATGTGAAGCATGATGGGAAAAATTTGCTGGTAGATGGCAAGCAGATCACCTTTGTATCTGAAAAGGATACGACCAAGCTCCCATGGAAAGATCTCGGTGTTGATGTGGTCGTTGAATGTACCGGCCTCTTTACTGCATATGAGAAAGCCAAGTTTCACCTTGATCAGGGTGCAAAAAAGGTAGTCATCAGTGCACCGTCCAAAGGTGATGGTTCAGTACCAGGCGAGACTATCTTGCTCGGGGTCAATGAAGACAAGTTTGGTACCTGTGACATCACTTCAAACGCATCATGTACGACTAATGCCGCGTCTCCACTGATCGGTATTCTTCATGAGGCTATCGGTATCGAAAAGGCAGTACTCTCTACGACGCATGGCTACACCGCATCTCAGGCGCTCGTGGATGGACCAAGCAAGAAAGACCTCCGTGAAGGCCGCGCTGCTGCACAGAACATCGTGCCATCATCAACCGGTGCTGCGATTGCAGTGACCAAGGCATTTCCGGAGCTTACCGACAAATTTGATGGTATCTCGCTCCGCGTGCCGGTACCAGCAGGATCTATCGTCGACATCACCTTTATCGCAAAGCGTGATACCTCTGCAGAGGAAGTGAATGACATCCTTCGCAAGGCTGCTAGTGATCCAAAGTGGAGCACACTCTTTGCGGTGACAGAGGAACCACTTGTCTCGAGTGATATCCTCGGTGAAAGTCATGCATCGATCGCTGACCTCGAAATGACTCGCGTCATCGGCGGTAACCTCGTCAAAGTCCTCGGATGGTATGACAATGAATACTCATATACCCATACGCTTGTCGAGCATGTGATCAAGACAGGGAAGACAATCGTTCAATAATACGGTAGAGTAATAGATATGGAACAAAACAGTATGGAAGTAAATGAAAAAGGAAAGCTTATTGTCACTGATGAACATGGTGAAGAGATCGGCTCTGTCGTCGAGCTTAGTCCTAGCGAGAAAAGTGTTGAAGTAGCTGATGCATACGACACACTCGTTGCTGATGGACATGAAGTTGTCAGCCTTGCTGAGCGTCAGATACTCATGGAGCGCCTTGATGCAATCCAAGTAGTAAAACTTGAAGCTTCTGGCGAAGCGCTTGCTGCACTTGAAAAAGAAGAAGCTACTATTGAAGAAAAAATTGGTCTTGAGCCGGTAGAAGTAGAAAAACACTAATTGTTCAAAAAGTCTCCATTTGGGGACTTTTTGCTTGCCCGAAAATGCTTCGCATAACGATGCAGGCGGGCTATACTGTCGATATATGAAAATTCACCTCGCCACCGACCATGCAGGATACTTGCACAAAGAAGCTTTGAAAGAGTTTCTACTGAAAGAGGACGGTATTGAGGTAATAGATCACGGAGATACACAGTTGACTCCTGATGACGATTATCCTGACTATATACTCCCATGTGCCCAGGCAGTTGCACTTGATCCTGATGGCAGTATGGGGGTGATCTTTGGTGGATCTGGTGAGGGTGAAGCGATGTGCGCCAACAGGATAGGAGGTATTCGCGCTGTCGTGTACTATGGGGGTCCGAGTGAAATACTGACACTCTCACGTGAGCACAATGCTGCAAATATCCTTTCGATTGCTGCCAGATTCGTCTCTACCCAAGATATGATCGAAGCAGTGAAGCTCTGGCTCGCAACGCCGTTTTCTGGAGAGGAGCGTCACATGCGACGTATCGCTAAATTTTAATTTCAATGACTCAGATAATCCCCGCCATTTTACCCAGCTCATACCGTGCCATCGAGGCAGGCGTTGAGAAAGTGCATACCATGCTTGATACGGTACAAATCGACTTTGTTGATGGTACATTTGCGCCCAACCGTACGTGGCTGTTTAACAACAAAGACAGCGACAGAATGAGTGAGATCCTGTCTGAAGATGCGGGACTTCCGTACTGGGACTCGATGAACTATGAGCTTGATCTCATGGTTGCCAACCCGCTGGAGCATATGGACACCTTTGTTGCGCTTGGTCCATCAAAGATTATTTTTCATGTTGAAGGACTTGATACTGATGCAATGCTCGCATACTTTGAACAGCTGCCGGAGATCGTGAAGCAGACGATCACGTTTGGCATGGCTATTGGTATCGAGACTGATGCGACACTCCTTGCACCATATATGCCACATATCGATACCATCCAATGTATGGGTATCATGCAAGTCGGATTTCAAGGGCAGAAGTTTGATGATCGCGTGATTGACCAAATACAAAAAGTGAAAGCACTCTATCCTGACAAAACCATCAGTGTTGATGGTGGAATGAATATTGAAACAGCCGCAATAGTTGCAAAAGCTGGTGCTGATGCAGTGGTTGTAGGTTCTGCACTCTTTCAAAGCAGTGATGTACACGGTACAATACAAGCAATAAAAAAAGCATGCAGACTCGCAACTTCACCATACGAGAACTCGAACTAAAAGCAAACGATATTCGCCAGTCGATCATTTCGATGTTGCTTCAAGCAGGAAGCGGACACACTGCCGGGCCGCTTGGCATGGCTGATGTATTCACCGCGCTCTATTTCGATCTCATGCGACATGATCCTGCAAATCCTGTATGGCCAGACCGTGACCGACTGATCCTTTCAAACGGGCATATCTGTCCGGTGCTCTATGCAGCAATGGCACATGCGGGATACTTCCCAGTCGAGGAGCTCCAGACACTCCGACAGTTTGGCACACGGCTCCAGGGTCATCCACACCGCGAATGGCTCCCTATGCTTGAGACGTCATCCGGGCCGCTCGGTTCAGGTCTCTCGCAGACTATAGGTATGGCCATAGCTGATCGTATGGACAACGGCATCACATCGAGCAAATATTTCTACTGCATGCTCGGTGACGGTGAGCTCAACGAGGGTAACAACTGGGAGGCCGTGATGCTCGGTGGTAAAGAGAAGCTTAGGAATGTCATCGCTATCGTTGATCGCAACAACATTCAGATCGATGGCTATACCGAGGACATCATGCCGCTCGATAGTCTGAGTGAGAAGTGGGAAGCATTCAACTGGCATGTGCAGGAGATCGATGGCAACAATATCAGTGCAGTGATCGATGCAGTGCACAAGGCACAGGCAGTATTTGAAAAGCCATCAGTGATCATTGCACGCACGATCCCGGGCAAAGGTGTGCGGGAGTTCGAACGCAAGTTTGAATGGCATGGCAAAGCGCCTAACAAAGAGGAGGCGAACATGGCGCTTGATGAACTTCGAACACTTGGAGGGAAGATTAAGAGTGAACATAAATAAAATGCTTAATCCCGATTTAAAACTCAATAGCAAAATTTTTGCAGATGATTGCGAGCAGGCGCCGATCCGCAAAGGCTTTGGTGAAGGCTTGGCAATGGCTGGTGAGACCAACAAGTCTATCGTCGCGCTTTCTGCTGATCTCACAGAGAGTACACAGATGCACTTGTTCAAGAATAAGTTTCCGGAGCGCTTCGTCGAGATCGGTGTTGCTGAGCAAAACCTCGCCACTGTCTCTGCTGGTATGGCAGCCATGGGCAAGTACCCCTTTTTCTCGTCATACGCGATGTTTAGTCCTGGTCGCAACTGGGAACAGATCAGAACCACAATCTGCTACAACGATGTGCCTGCGGTCATTGTGGGCTCACATGCTGGCATCTCTGTCGGACCGGATGGTGGGACGCACCAGGCAGTGGAGGATATCGCACTTATGCGCGTGCTTCCTCGGATGACTGTCATCTCACCGTGTGACAGTATTCAGGCGCGCAAAGCAACACTCGCGCTCGGTGCAAACCCTCGCATTGCATACCTGCGTCTCGCACGCGAAAAGACACCGATCATTACGACCGAAGATACGCCGTTTGAAATTGGCAAAGGGCAGATACTGTATCGTCCCGACGGTATCGCACATGTGGCTATCATTGCAACTGGCGGACTGGTGGCAAATGCACTCCGTGCGATCAAGGACCTCGAGAAGCGTGGCATCAAGGCGATTGTTGCCAACATTCACACCATCAAACCGATCGATGCTGATATGTTGATAGCGCTTGCAAAAGAAACCAAAGCCATTGTTACGGTAGAGGAACACCAGATCGCGGGAGGACTTGGCTCTGCCGTTTCCGAAGTGCTCGCACAGTCAGTGCCAACACCAATAGCATTTGTCGGTGTTCGTGATGAGTTTGGGCAGTCTGGCACGCCCAACCAGCTGATTGAGCACTATGGCATGGGGAGAGATGGGGTTGTCGCTGCAGTCACAAAACTCTTGGAGCGAAAATAATACAACAAACAAAAATACCGACTCAGTCGGTATTTTTTCATATTAGTTTCTTGAGAGAGGGTCTTCAAATCCTTTTACGGGCATATCAAATGAGTTGTGCAGTCTTGCTGATACAGTATTGTACTCTTGTTGCAAGAGACTTCTTTTTTCTTCCCATTCCAATTCTTCGTCAGGAGTAATCTCGGCAGTTTCGAGGTAAGTAGTGATCTCATTTATTTGCTCATTGAGCGCAGCTGCTCGGTTTTCCATTTGCTGAATGAAAGGGGTCAGTGGTGGCTCAGGGAGTTCCATTTCAGGAGTTTCTTGGTGCGCTTCATTTTTCTGCTGAACTGCAATATTGGTAGTATGCTGCAATACTTCTTGTTCATCTTTATTTTTAAAAAATGAATATCCTTCTTTGCTCATATTACATCAGTGTTGTTGCTTCGTAGGAGGCGGGAGCATCCGCGAGGTATTGATCAAGCTGTTCTCGAGTAAGGAGGCCTTTCTGTGCTCCTACATACTGGACGACAGACATCGAGTTTGCCGGGCCCCACTTGAGCGCCTCGGGAATACTCTTGCCCATGAGAAGTGCGATCGCTGTAGTAGATGAGAATGCATCACCGGCACCAGTGCGTTCATATGGTGCATGAGGATATACGGGCATATACCACATATCGGTACCATCAGTCGCATACGCACCGTTGATACCGTCGGTAATAAAGACGAGCTTTGGTCCGAGTTCGTGTATCTTGCGAAGCAGGGTCGGGAGGTCGCGAGTCTCTATACCAAGAATCCGCTGTGCTTCCTCGACATTGCAAAAGAATGCGTAGGTGAGTTTGTAGAGTGCACGGAGTTCGAGGAATCCAAACTTGATCTGGTAGGTCCCCGGCTGAAAGACGAGCTTGGTCTCGGGATGTTTCTCAAGGACTTCGGCAAGCTTGTGGTGAAAGTCGAGCGAGTTCTCTCCGAGTGAAGAAAGGTAGATCATGCGCGGCATCACGGGGATGTTGGGCATGATGTAGGGGAATGCTGTGTGTTTGATGAGGATTGTGCGCTCCACGTCATACCACAGTACGTAGTGGTAGTTGGTCTTGAGACCTTCGTGTGCAAAGACAAACTCAGTGCTCACGTTGTTTTTCTTGAGTTCCTCGATACAGCCATCACCATGGTAGTCCTTGCCGACATGAGAGAGAAGTCCGGTAGAAAGACCAAGTCGTGCCGCTGCTACTGCTGCGTTGGCGCTGTTGCCGACCGCACGGAGTTCGTCGACTGACTCATAGGGTACTTTGTCACCAAAGCGAAAACAGAGCTTGCAGTTGGCATTGTCTATCTCACAATGTGCCTCAGCATCCTTTACACGGATAAATGCATCGGTCACCACGTCCCCGATAGCCAGGAAATCATATTGGGTATTCATACCGCGGATTGTACCATGGTATACTTTCTCCATGAAAACTCTTCGCCAGTATATTGCGGAAGCTCGTGCCAAGAAAGTTGCCATTGGTCACTTCAATATTTCCAACCTCGAGGGCCTTCATGCGATCGCTCGTGCCGCAAAGACGCTGAACGTGCCGGTCATCATCGGCGTATCAGAAGGTGAACAAGATGCGGTGGGTATCCATGAGGCCGTGGCACTCGTGAAAGTCATCCGCGAAAAATGGGACATGCCGATATTTCTCAACGCTGATCATCACTACTCGTTTGCGACTGTCAAAGATGCGATCGACGCAGGCTTTGATGCGGTGATCTATGACGGTGCGGCACATCCGTTTGATGAGAATGTCAAAATAGCAAAGCAGTGTGTCGAGTATGCACGCAAGATCAGTCAGCAGACCGGTCGTGACATTCTTGTTGAAGTTGAACTTGGGTATATCGGTGAAGGTTCAAAGATGCGCGATGAGATTCCTGAAGGTGTGGCAGTCGTCACCAGTGTCGGCGAAGCAATCAAATTTCTCACACTTACCCAGGCAGACATGCTTGCTCCCGCAGTTGGCAACTTTCACGGCATGCTCAGACATGCTGACAAACCCCGACTCAATATTGACTGCATTGCGAGCCTCAGTACGGCACTGAACGTACCACTCGTGCTTCATGGCGGCTCCGGTGAAGACAAGGACTTTGCAGCTGCAATCGATGCAGGGATTGCGATCATTCATGTGAATACCGAGCTCCGTCGTGCCTATACTGCAGGACTCAAGTCATACATGGAGAAAAATCCTGATGATATCGCTCCATATAAATACGGCACCAACGCAGCACTTGCAATGGAAGCCGTCGTCATCGAGAAGCTCAAGATTTTTAACAAGATTGCATAATGCTTAACGTTTCAGCCATTCAAAAACATATCGAAGGGGAAGTCATGGCAGATGAGGCAACGCTTGATACCTACTCGCGCGATGCAAGTCTCTTTGAGGTCATACCAGCCGCTGTTGTGTTTCCCAAAAATAGTGGAGATATCCAAGAGCTCGTGAAATATGTCGGCGAACACAAAGAGTTTGATCCAAGCCTCTCGATCACCGCGCGATCAGCAGGGACCGATATGTCAGGTGGACCGCTGACCGAAAGTCTGATTGTGGATTTCACCAAATACATGAACAAGATTGTGATGGTGGATGATGACAAGGGTATCGCACAGCCTGGTGTCTACTATCGTGATTTTGAACGAGAGACGCTTGCGCGGGGGCGTATCATGCCGTCATATACTGCATCAAAGGGGATCAATGCGATCGGTGGTATGGTTGGCAACAATTCAGGCGGTG
>JAMIGL010000004.1:0-8300 GCA_035905735.1 Minisyncoccota bacterium
AATCGTACCTATATTAATATCAAGTGTCGCTGGGGCACTCGTCGAACGTGCCGCCGCTGTCGGTCTGACCACTGTCCAGGCAATAGTACCAAATGTCCCCGTGCCACTTGATGTGCCAGTCGTACGAAAGCCGGTCGATGCTGCACGTGAAGTCGTACCAGAAACAACTGTTACTTGTTGATTACTCCAGCTACTAAAATATGAGCCCGTAGTAGGAGTACCTGCTGTGAGAATCGTATTATTAAAATCAACCCAGATGTTTGCGGCAGTTGTTCCACCTGATGCTATCTGGATCGTCGTCGTGAACACCTCACCGACATAGTAGTAGTTGTAATCCGCAGCACTACCAGTACCACCATCCCCCGTGTTGTCACCACCAGTCACGAGTCCTGTGAGCAACTGAAACCAGTCAGCACCTGTCGGAGCCGCAGCAAACGCTTTTGACATCTGGATAGTAAATACCGCAACAAAGACAAGCCCGAGCAGGCTGTACAAAAAAGGTTTGAGAAAGTGTTGTTGCAATTTATTCGCCATTTTGATCAAGGTTTGTTAAAAGCAAACTAATATCAACCGCATTGACCACTACATCCTGGTTGAGGTTTGCCCGCAGAATGTTCCCCGTACCATCAGCGTTATCCAAAACAGTAAGCAATGTGGATATATCAACCGCGTTCACAATATTATCGCCGAAAACTCCCGCACTTGCACTATTGTTGATATCTCCGGCCTTCAACCGTAATGCACCCTTTGGACCAGCATTGTCAGCTGTGGTGAAGTTAAGTGTAGTAGTCCCTGTGCCAAACGTAACATTTGAGAGCTTTTTGCGCAGGTGCTGGTTGGTCTTGATATACACATCATACGTACCAGGAGTCACCCCGCTAAGCTCAATCGCATCAAGCGTCCCATCACCATTGGTCGTCAGCGTCTGCGCAGTATCATTTGGAATACGGATAGCGCTTCCTCCCCCTGTCGGGACAAGTGTTAGGTAAAACACGGAGTCATCATTTGTCTCCGTAGCACCCACGCGCCCCTGTGGAGTCGCCCATTGCACCAATGCGAGCAATGCACTCTCTGCTCCTTCGCTCCAGTACATGCCATGGTCATAGATATAGTTGGTACTACTTGATCGTCCGACACCCGGCGCACCAACTTGCGCATTGAACTGATAGTTGCTTGATGCTCCATTGAGCAGTGTACTTGTACCACTTTCTTGACTATCAAGTGTGTTTGCAAACAACAATGTAGGGAGTAGCAATGCGGTCGCATATGCCGCAGGAAATAAACGCTTCATTGCGCACAGTATATCATGACAATGATGACAGAGTTGTTAATTGTTGGAAACGTATTCCGCAATACCTGTCCCTACGCGTCCGGACGGCTTAATAGTCTCATAAAAGACAATTGTTTCTTTGCGAATATTCATCTGGTCGGTCGGCGCATGGATTTCATTGCCAAGCTTGATCAAGTTGAGGTCTCCACCCTGCGTTGAAAGCTGCTCGATACCACCAGTAGTAGAAGTTCCTGGACGAAGATAATAAATATCTTTGAGCGTTGCATACTTGCCGAGACCCCACGTCAGCTTGCCAAAGTACACCTGACCGTTGGAGAGAAAGACTGCCTTGTATCCATTGTACGGATAGAGTCTCCCCGGAAGACCAAGTACAAGCAGTAGTAACAACGCGCCAACAGCAATCATTATTTTGTGGGTAGGTTTCATATTGCTGTAGTGTATCACACTAGCGAATAGCAAAAGAAGGATGCGCTGCTATCGTTGCGACAACTGTTGCAAATGTCTGCTCAACTTCTTCATTTGTCAGCGTCTTGTCCATTGACTGAAAGACGAGTCGATATGCCACACTCGTGCGGCCGTCTTTTGCAAAGGTATCAAGCAGTGTTGGCGGCCTAACGCAATGCTCGGATGCAAACACCGTGAGGATATCCTCAAGTACCTCTCTATCATCAGGTGACGCGAGCCATACCGCAATATCTCTCGTCACAAACGGATAGGACGACCATGGAGTGAATGTTCCCGCAGTCGCAACCACCTGCGCAATCGGCGCATCTATATCAATCATGTGCTCGGCAACAAACTGCTCAAGTGACATCTCCTGGATTGATCCGTTATCAGCTATGGCAACACGTAGCTCTTCATGTGTCTCCCCGCTTTCTTTTTTGAGTGAAAATACCGTCCCAATTTCAAACAGCTTGATCGTTTGCAGACCAAGGAGTGCAGCATGCTGCTTGTTGAGTTCATAACTCTCCTTGAGCCCATCAGAGAGGTTGGTACGCAGTGCGGACTTCCCCTTTGGACCACGAGCAACTTCGATATCCCCTTTTGACCGAAAGGTATATGTCATGACTTCAGAAAATCCCTGTGCAGTGAGATATGCTTTGACGGCACTGATGGCTGTAAATGCCGGATGTGCTTCAACAGATGGTGCAAATGGGAGCGGCTTTGTCTCAATAGTATCGTAGCCGGTCACACGCCCAATCTCCTCGGCAATGTCATGCGCCCCCGTAATATCACGACGATAGTATGGGATCGTAAGAGTGAACATATCAGCATCCTGCTTGTACTCATACTTGTACGCATCAAATACTTTAGAGATGTGTGCAGTGGTAATCGTTGATCCGAGACGTGAAGTAATATCGTTTGTAGTAAATGAAATCGTGCGAGGAGCTTCAGGTGTTGGATAGATGTCTTTGACACCGACGACTTCCCCTCCGGCAATATCCTTGATAAGTGCGACAAGCTGCCCTGCCGCATGGGATGCAACCTCTGGTGCGAGATTGTTTTCAAACCGTTTTGCAGCATCAGTCACCAGGTTGAGCCCGCGTGCGGTCTTGCGAGTCGATGCAGGGTCGAAGTTTGCAACCTCAAGAACGATACTTGTCGTTTCTGTGGAGACTTCGGCGCTCTTGCCACCCTTGACCCCTGCGATTGCAATCGCCCCGAGATAGTCTCCGATCACAATGTTCTCAGGTTTGAGGATTTTCTCCTCTTCAGAAAGGGTAATGATCTTTTCGCCATCCTTTGCAGGGCGGACGATGATACCCCCGTCGATTTTTGCTCGATCAAACGCATGGGTCGGCTGTCCACTATCAAGGAGTACAAAATTTGTCGCATCCACGACATTGTTGATACTACGCTGTCCTACCGACTCGAGTCGCTCCTTGAGCCATGCCGGTGAAGGACCAACTTTGACGCCATCTATCTGTATTGCAATATATCGACGACAAACCTCACTTTTGAGTTCAACCGGAAGTGCGAGCTCTATAGTCGGGAGTTCGTACGATGATTGTGTAAGGGTGAGGTTGAGCAGTCCTGCTATCTCGCGTGCCACACCATAGTGCGAGAGACAGTCGCCCGCACGATCAGGGAGCACTTTGATCTCCATCACCGTATCATCGCCACGCTTCTCAATATCCTCTACTTCAAATGCATGAAAAATAATACTCTGCACAAGCTCCTCTACTACAGGGAGCTTCTCTTGGATATGTGTCTGGAGCCAGTTGTATGAAATCTTCATATATACCTCTTTGTTAAAACTGATTGAACCTCAGATCACCCTGATATCCAAGTCGTACATCATCTATCCCAAACCTAATCATCATGAGACGATCAAGCCCCATCCCGAATGCAAATCCGGTAACTTTTTTTGCATCATATCCGACAGCTTCAAACACATGGGGATGCACCATGCCCGCACCGCAGACTTCAAGCCACCGCTCACCGACTCTTACATCAACTTCAAATCCAGGTTCAACGAATGGAAAGAAGCTTGGGCGAAGTCTAATCTCTGTCTCTGCGCCAAAGAGTTCCTTGAAAAATCCAAGCAGCGCCCCCTTGAGATGCTCCACCGTAATACCCTCTCCTACCACAAGTCCTTCGATCTGGTGAAATTGCATTTCATGGGTCGCATCGGTTGCTTCGTTGCGGAACACTTTGCCCGGAGCAATGATTGCAAACGGCGGCTTGTGCGTTTCCATATATCTGATCTGCACCGGAGACGTATGAGTACGCATCACGTTGCCTGACATACCCCCGCCTGCCCCCGAACCTTCGTGAGGGCGGGCAGGTTTGATCCAAAACGTATCTTGCATATCACGCGCCGGATGGTCTTTGGGGACATTGAGTGCGTCAAAGTTGTGCCATTCATCCTCAAGCTCAGGCCCCATTGCGACACTGAAGCCTTGCGCGGCAAAAATCCGGACGATTTCGTCAGTGACAAGTGTGAGCGGATGGAGTGTAGCTGTTTGTTTCATTATTTTTTGAATACGTTCTGTATCTTATACAAGAATCGTGCAAACGGAGAACGTGTCACCGGATTTGGTGGGCAGCCGTGCGGACAGTGTGTGAAGCCTTTTGCGGCAATCTGCTGTTGCTCGCAATCAGTACACACGATGAACTGTCCGTTACAGCCGCGGTCTCGGCAGTCAATGATACGCTCGGATGGTGCATCACACTTGGCACAACGACCCACGATCACATGCTTTGGATCATCAGTATAGAAGCCCATAGCAACACGCCCATCAAAGACATAAAGCTTGCCTTCAAAGTCTTCGTTCGGATATTGCTCCATATATGAGACGATGCCGCCATCAAGCTGATATACATCAGTGAACCCTTGCGAGAGGAGGTACCCCGATGCCTTCTCGCAACGCACACCACCAGTACAGACCGTGAGGACTGTCTTGTCCTTGAGATGCTTCAAATGTTTGACCACCTTTTGCAAATCACGAAAGTTGTTCATCGGAGGACAGATCGAGCCTGCAAATTTACCGATTGCATGCTCGTATGCATTGCGCATATCGACAATGTAGAATTCTTTTTTATCGGCAATCCACTGATGCAGCTCTTCGGGCTTCAAGTGAATACCAGTGAGTTGGTTGGGGTCGATATCACAGGTGCCAAGATGGAGTGATACGATCTCTGGCCGAACTTTTACCGACAGTCTTGGAAACGCACCCCCTGTCCCCACACTTCGCTTCATATGAATATGCAAAAATCGTGGATCTGTCTCCATTTCTTTGATGAATGTTTCGGTATGTTCTTTGGTACCCTCAAGTGTACTGTTGATACCCTCTGTGGCAACAATCAGTCGCCCCTTGAGATCAAGCTTCTCACACAGAGAACGGAGCCAGTCACGCACTGCTACAGGGTCGGCAATGTGGACGTATTTGTAGAAAAGAAGGATTTGGTAGCTCATGAATAGTTGGAGCTTATCAGAATTTACCCTTTTTTACCACTGTATGTATATGCTCCTACAACTATGCTACGATGACAGCAAACATACTCTTTCACCAATTAAATACACAATTATGGCAACAACATTAATCAAGTTTCCTGACAGGGATGACTTCTCCGAAGAGCTTCGCCTTGCGGTGAAAGACTACTTTGTATCAAACAACATTAGTGACAAGCGCGACTATCGTTTGTTCATAAAGACAGCGATACTTTTGACACTGGCCGATGCAACCTTTACCAACCTGGTATTTTACACACCGTCACTAGTAGTGGCAGTGCTTGAAGCAGCTTTTTTGGGACTAGTATTTGTATCAATCGGATTCAACGTGATGCATGATGCTTCCCATCAGAGTTATTCCTCAAAAAAATGGATCAACACCCTAATGCTGCGTACTGCAGAAATGATGGGAGCAAGCTCTTTTTTGTGGATCATTAAGCATGTGAATATTCATCACACGGTAACCAACACCGAACATGACGATGATCTTCACTCAGGTGGCATTCTACGACTTCATCCGGGGCAACCACATCTGTGGCGTCATCGCTTTCAGCATTGGTATGCACCGTTTGCATACATGCTCCTGTACATCAACTGGATTTGGTACAACGATATCAAAAAGTATTTCGGTCGAAAAATACACACGACTGAAATCAAAAAAATCTCACTCGCCAACCATCTCACCTTTTGGTCAGGCAAAGTATTTCACGGAGTATTTATGGTTGCGATTCCATGGTACCGCCTCGGATTTGCTTCATGGCTTATCGGGTATCTAGTCTTTGCGTTTGTACTTGGCTTCATCATGAGTATTGTGTTTCAGCTGGCTCATGTCGTTGAAAAGAGCACCTTTCCAACATCAGAAAACGGTCGTATCACGCATCCTTCATGGGCAACAATCCAAATCATGGAGACCTGCGACTTTGGTACCAGAAACAAAGTGCTGACGTGGTTTCTCGGAGGATTGAACTTTCAAGTGGAGCATCACGTGTTCCCCAAAATAAGTCATGTGCACTACCCTGCGATACAACCTATCGTCAAGCGAGTATGTGAGAAGTATCAAATTCCTTATACAGAATTTCCGACACTCCATGCAATCGCATCGCATTTCCGAATGCTCAAAAAACTCGGACAAGAAGCCTCCTAGAGGCTTCTTTTTTTATACTTAAATGGGTGCACCGTCCGCTCCGAGCGTCGCTCCCAGCACAACCATTTGGTACTAAATAAAAACACCGTCGCTTTTCGCGTCAGTGTTTTTATTTGCCAAATGGGTGCCCAGAGGGAATCGGACCCTCGATGTCGGAACCACAACCCGAAGTTTTACCACTAAACTATGGGCACCATGTGTGGGTGCCACCTCCCTGTTGGTGAGATGACAGCGTTCTCGTTATACCAGAAAAGCCCGATGAAATCTAGAGCAATTTAGATAAAGAGTGCGACCAGCAGAAGCAATGTTGCAAATGCCGACCCGAGACACCAGTGACACCAGTGCTTGATCACCAATGCCTGGAGCCCAACAAGATAGAGTGTGAACAGCACCCCTACCCCGGTAATACCTTTGATCAAATAATGGACAAGTGGTGTGTCCATATACGGAAGCACCAGAAGTCCTGCATAGAGCATGCCGATGACGATGTAGTAGCCAAGCCCCATGAGCTCGTTTGGTATACCAAACATGGTCGCATGCGTACTATGCACCACATACTCACAACCATTGCGGGGACAGACGAGCTTGGTATTGGAGCTTTTTTTACGGTAGATATGACTTGCGACCCCAAGGCCGATAACTGAGGCCAGGAGGCCAAGATAGATATTCACCCGGCAATTCTACCATATTGACTTTTGGCTACCAATAAAGGATAGTTATAGCATTAGAAATAATAATATTTCGATAATAAATTAAAGTATATGGAAGGAGGAGAAATGAACTGGAAAGAAAAACTCGAAACAAAATCAGAAGATTTGCTCGGTCAGTACCAAGCTCTCTGGGGCGAACTCGCTGCAACAGAAGGAATGGCTGATGACAAATACGAGCAATGGAAAAAAGACGTTGCAGCAATCAGTGCAGAACGCGAAATGATTGATACCGAAATCAAAGACAAAGAAGCACTTCGTGTCGTACTTCTTGCAAAAAAGCATCGTCTCCAAGCTGCTACACAATGGGCATGGGAAGATATGGAAAATGGAGCTATTAGTGACAATGAGTCTTTTGACAAGTGGACTGAAGAGCGCACCATGATCCAAATGGAGCTCGCAAAGACCATCGATCAACTCAAAGGCATCGAAGAGCTCGGTCTTCCAGTGGCTGAAATCAAGGGAGAAGAAGCACAAGATTCTTCTGACCAAGAAATGCAAAAAGCTGCCTAACCTCCCCCACTCAAAAAAAGAACCCTCGCGAGAGGGTTCTTTTTATTTCATATGATTATGCCATTTCAGTCTTGTACACTGACATCAGCGCATAAATAAACGAGACAACCAACGGTCCGATCAATATACCGACAGGACCCATAAGTGCGATACCCCCAAGGACTGCAAAAAAGACAAGGAGTGGATGAATATCTATCGAGCGTCCGACAATGAGCGGGTTGAGGAAGTTATCAAGTGTCCCTACGAGCAATGCAGCCCACAGTGCAAACCCTACCGCAGCAGCATCACGCCCCACTGCCACCAAAAAGATAATCGCAGGTAGTGATACCAACGAAGTACCAATCGTTGGTATCAACGATGCAACCCCTGCCACCACTCCCCACAGTGCGGCATGTGGAATACCAAATACATACATCCCAAATCCCATCAAAAGCCCTTGCGCCACCGCAATCAATAGGTATCCTTTGATAATACCGTTTGCTGCGAGACGGAGCTTTTGGATAATCTGGTTGCTCGAACTATCAGACAATGGGCTGATATTCACGAGCATTCCCTTCCACTGCTTGCCATCCTTCAGGAGATAAAACATACACAATGCGACTAGGAGTAATGAGAATATCGTCGCTATTGTGGCGGTAAATATGGATCCGATGCCGTTTGTCGCCCGAGTAACAAGCGCACTGATGTTTG
>JAMIGL010000005.1:0-6622 GCA_035905735.1 Minisyncoccota bacterium
TCTTTCTTAGAAGTAAGTGTGGAAAAAGCACATCAATTTATGACCAGCCATTACCTGACGCTCTATGCGACATTGCAGTCAGTGCTTCCAGTTATGATCAAGAAGAAAGGGGGAAAGGTTTTAACATTTAGTTATAACAGCATGAATGAGAACTTTCCGAACATGCTTCCTTTCAATGCTGCAAAAGCAGCAGTAGAGGCAACGACGAAGTGTATTGCGCATGAATATGCAAAATACGGTATTTCTGCCAATGTATTGTCGCTCGCGTCGCTGAAGACCGAAGAGTCAAAATATTCCAGACCATTCGGTGACTATAAGAACTACTTGGGACTTGAAGAACTATGTGATTCAATTCTTGATATTGAAAACACAAGCAGTCTAATCACTGCAAGTGTCATTCAGTGCTATAAATATAGTGATTCATATTACAACCAAGGATACTTCGAGCGAATCAAACATCCGAATCGAAGCTGGAACAAGATTGATGAAAGCCATAAGGCTGACCAGTCAAAGTAATTCATCGTAAAGTCACAACTTTGAGTTGTGTTCTTTATCAAAATCATACACATGTGTGGTTTTGTAGAGAAAATAATTCGTTCATTTAAAATAATCAAATATGAAACTTGTAGTAAACATCTTTTTGTTAATTTCAACTGTAGGATCCATGATCATTATAGGGCTATCTGGCTATAATACTTTCCATACTACAGGACAACTGCAGTCTGGCTGGGGTATGACACTATTCCTTGCTATAGCAGTACTGGTAATCCTCTGCGAATTTCAAGTTCATAGAAAAAGACGGTTGACAGCTATAATACTGATCGTCTTAAGTATTCTTTGTGCCACAGTGTTCGGAACCCATTACTTCGGCGGAGACTCAGCGATTAAAGCTCTATTGATGTGGTAAAAAGATATACCATGAAATATCTCGTTGAGGTTAAATAATGGAGAAGGAAAAGCATGTTAAGCGACTATTCAAATGAATAGTCGCTTTTTTGTATAGGTACTGTCTCAAAATAGTTACAATACTGTGTAACAAAACACGTTGGGTATTGTAACTTTTGTCACTTTTTGAAGCGCTCGAGATGCGTCGATTCAGTTTCTGAAAAAGTGCTAAAATGACCTTACGGGGCTTGTCCGCCTTTGGTTCTAACACGATGCTCTCCGCAAAATAGGGACCAGGCTTTGCTTGCGACCATATTTTGCGCAGTGCACAAACAAGAAACGCTAGTGACTATGTTTTGCCTCCGCACTTACCAATATCTAACATTTTTACATCATGGAAGAACTTCGAACAAAAGCAACAGAAAAAGTAAAAAGTCGCCTTACCGGCTTTGGTGACTTTATCCGCGAGCAAGGTGTCATAGGCCTTGCTATTGGTTTCATCCTCGGAGGGGCTGTATCAAAAACAGTCTCATCATTCGTCGAAAATGTAGCAAACCCCATCATCGGTATCCTGCTTGGAAAGGTGGACCTCGTCGACAAGGTCCTCACTGTCGGTACCATCACACTCAAGTACGGCGCATTCATCTCAAGTATTATTGATTTTTTGATTATTGCAGCAGTCATCTACTTTGGCTTCAAAGGTCTCCGACTTGACCGACTCGACAAAAAGAAACCATAGCTGTGCTACACTTTGTTCATGCAACCCCTTTCGTGGACCACGCTTGAATTTGAAGAAAAAGATCGCCACCCCGACTGGATCTGGTATACAGGACTCATATTTGCTGTTGCGGCCACACTCGCTTTTTTCTACAGCAATATTTTTTTTGGGATTTTTCTCGTTATCGCAGGTGCAAGCATGATCATGTTTGCACTGCTGACACCCAAACAGCTCAGCCTCACTATTGATGAAAAGGTATTCACCATCAATGACGAGTCCATCGAATATGCGCGCATTCGAGAGTTCTGGATTGACGAAACGGGAAAACAGGATAAGCTGTTACTGCTCGTCAAAGGTTCCTTTATGCCGGTACTGGTATTCGGGATCGAGGGTATCACCGCAGAGTCAATACGGACTGCCCTGGGAGCAAAGGGCTGCACCGAGAAATTCATCAAAGAATCCCTCGGGGTGAAAATAGCAGAGCGCCTCGGATTTTAATATCTCCTCTCGTCGTTCAATGGATAGGACACAACTTTGCGGAAGTTGTGATGTAGGTTCGATTCCTACCGAGAGGACACTGAAAAAAGCTACCGAAAGGTAGCTTTTTTCGTCCTCGAATAGGAATCGAACCGTCGGTCCCACTACTCTTCGCCGAAGGCGGTAGAAGTAGTGTGGATCTCGACCGGAATTTATGAAGGGGGAGGATTCCTACTTTCTTATTTCACCCCCGCCCACTTCTTCAATTCATCATACGTCACTTCCCCGCAGAGCCATTCCTTGTTTTCACTATTATAGAAAAACGGCACACCACCACACTCCCCATTACTGTCGCATTCTTCGACAAATGCCATGTTTGCTTTGTCATGCCACACTTCCTTGCGTTCGATATGCACAGCGGGATATTCATTCATGAGCTTGTCAGTACGCTCGCGCATTTTCTGACAGTGCGGACATTCGAGACCATAGAATTCGTATAACATAAAGCAATTATACCAGAAGAAATAGCAATATTTGGAGCACAGATATTTTTCTGCTGAAAAATTCTTCCTGCTCGGACCAGTCGTCCTGCGCAAGTCTCCAAATACTACTATTTCTTCTGGTCACCTCCACGAACGAAAAAAGCATACTGATGAAAAAGGGTTGGGTGTGGTCTTGCTTTTTCTTCAGTATGCTTTTTAAGTGAGTTCCTATTTCTCTTTCGCGATGCGTGAGAGACGAGCTTTCTTGCGGCTTGCAGTGTTCTTTTTGATAACACCTTTCTTTGCAGCCTTGTCGATTGCACTATAGGCGGCAGAGAGACTTTCTTTTGCAGTCTTCCACTCTTTTGAGAGTGCGAGCTTCTGCACTTTCTTGACGCCCTCCTTGAGGACTTTCTTGGTGCGATCATTCACCTCCTTTTTTCGGAGCGAGACGCGATGCGCTTTGTGAGCTGATTTGGTGATTGGCATAACGGCAAAACTATAGCAGACAAGGCACCAAATGGCAACCTCCTGCTTCCCGACCCATCATATCTGATATGATAGAGGCATGATTGCCCGTATCACCGGTACCGTTGTTGAAAATCTTGAAAAAGGCGTTGTTGTCGAAACGGGCGGCATCGGGTATTTGATATACACACCATCTGCAGTATCGGTCGGAGCGACTGCGACGTTCCACACCCACCTTGTCATCCGCGATGATGCGCATGAGCTCTTTGGGTTTTCTACTATCGAAGAAAAGTCGTTGTTCTCAATACTCATCAGCGTCTCCGGCGTTGGACCCAAGACAGCACTTCAAATGCTCACCCTCTATCCACTGAGCGAACTTGTCGGCGCCATCAGAAACGGTGATGCCAAGACGATATCCATGGTGCCAGGTATTGGCAAGAAAACAGCTGAGAAGGTTGTCATTGATCTCAAAGACAAACTCGCAGGTTTTGCCGCAAGCGAGTCTGCCCCGCACAACGACCTTGTCGAGGCACTCATCTCTCTTGGCTACAAAGATACACAAATCCGCCCTGTCATAGGATCCATCGATGCAACACTCCCTATTGAGAAACAAATAACTCAAGCACTGCAAGTAATACAAAAATAAATAAACCCTCTGTATTTACTACAGAGGGTTTTTTTGTTTCTACAATGTTAGAAAGATATTTTCTTCTAAAAAGTGCAAAAGATGATACTTGCGATACATTGTTGCCACCTTAGTCTTATCAGGTTCGGACCGAAAGAAATGAAGCTTCCTATAGTCATTATCCCCGATTAAGGTTTTATTCGTTGGAAAAAAGGATACTTCCAAATGTTTCGCCACATTTGCAACAACAGTGAGATCATTGAAATGGTCTACCAAATACTGCTTTCGAAAGTTTTTTGATTTTTCTGTATACAATTGAGCTATTGCATCTGAAACAAAAAACTTCTCTTTGACAGTATTTACAGCATTGAACAATTCACGGTTACTACTATCAAGATGGTGATAATACGACTTGGCCCACATAAGCACCTCTCCGGTAAAATGAATATTGGAGTCGTGCAGCTGCTTTCTATCCTTTTCATTGAAATGGTCTGACAGACTAGAAAAATAGTCTGACTGAGAAATACCAAGCATTGATGGCCATTGGCCGATTGTTTTATCTTGAAGCGTTTCTTCAAGTGAAAATACAGGGTGCATCATATTGATAAGGTTTTTTATCATTTTGCACCATATACCATCATTGTCAAACTTTGGTATACTTGATGCACTATGGGTGAATTAAAATGGTTCCTACTATTATTTTTTGGACTATGGGTGCTATGGGTGCTTACGGGCGGTCCTGAACGTGTTGAGAACAGGCAACGTCCGTTTATCGAACAACCTTCTCCTATTGAGGGTGGGAGAACTTATACAGTAGAAGAGCTTAAGAATAAGAGGTAGGAAGACGGTTCGAATCCTCCTGGGTCTAAAAAGCACTGCGTTCTTTTTTTGTGCCCTCAGTAGGATTCGAACCTACGACCGTCTCCTTAAAAGGGAGCTGCTCTACCGACTGAGCTATAAGGGCGTGCATTTGCAAAATGTGTCAAAAACTATACCATGCTTCACTATGAAAGCAAAGACTGTCCAGGCAGTGCTCATCCTGCACGATATTCGAAGCGCCGAGAATGTAGGATCCATGTTTCGAACCGCAGATGCGTGCGGTATTACAAAGATATACCTCTCAGCAATAACAGCATCTCCTATCGATCGCTTTGGCCGGCCCAACTCCAAGGTTGCAAAAACAGCACTTGGGGCAGAGCAGACAATGCCCTGGGAGCACTATACCTCGATTGAGACACTCCTGGCTACACTTGCAAGTCAGAACTTTCAATCCATCGCGATTGAACAATCAGAAAGGTCTGTTGACTATCGGACAATATCACTTGTCGGACCAACAGCATTCATCGTCGGCAACGAAGTAAACGGCATTCCTCCATCCGTACTATCGCTTGTATCAAGTATTGCCGAGATTCCCCTCTCTGGTACAAAAGAGTCTCTCAATGTTTCTGTCGCATGCGGTGTCGCACTCTTTAGAATGCTTGACCGGTAACAAAAAACGCCCACTTAGTGAGTGTTTGTAATCAGAACAATACTGATACCGATGAGTATCCCCAGCATACACAACAGTCCGTCTTTTTTACTTGCATGACTTTTGCCGAGTATATAAAACTCAGCAATCACAAAACTGTACGAAAAGAGCGTGGCAATATCAGCAACAGTTTCATACTGATGCAACATATCTGCCCCAATAACTGCAGCACCGACACCTATTGCGATACCGATAAGTGCAGTACCAACAACCCATTTCCAACTGACATGTACCGCTCTGAGTGCAGCACTCAAGAATGATTGTCGAACAATCTCATGAAGAAGAACACTTCCGGCAAATAGTGAGCCTGCAGCAACGCCGCCAACACGGAATGTTTCAATTGCGGTGAATCCGTCGATTGCCGGATGTGCAATATTTGCAAAGATGAGCACCGCGACAGGTACTACATCGATTGCAGAATCCCCCACATGATGATGACCATGTCCAAAATGACGAGCCGCAAGACGTGCCATGACTATACCAAGTGCCACAGCTGCAATACCATATCCGAGATATATCGTCGGAACAATCTCAATAAATATCTGTAGGGCAAACACAGCAACAAGGCCGGCCATTGCGATACGGTACTGTTCGATGCGATTCAAAAACATACTTTTCATATTATAGACGTATTTAATTGCAAGTTATTTGCATTTGAGTATACTTAGACCAATGAAGAAGTCAACACCTATCGACCCTGAGGCACTTTTGATGGAGCATGGGTTCAAACGCACCCCCTTGCGACTCGCCCTCCTTTCAGTACTGTCCCAATCAACCAAGCCGTTGACGGTGACTGAACTTGTCAAAAAAACAAAAAAAGTTGGTGCTGATACTGCCACACTCTATCGAGCACTTGGCGCCTTTGTCGAAGCAGGTATCATTCATCCGCTTGCACTTCAGAAAGACAAGGTGTCGTACCAAATGGCAAACTCACACGCACACCACATCATGTGCACTGATTGTGGTACTATCGAGACCGTCCCCTTTTGCGTCAGAGACATTGCAAAAAAAGCCGCGCAGACATCAAAGCTTTTCAAAATCATCAATGAGCACCGTCTCGAGTTTTTCGGCACTTGCAGAAAATGTGTCCGCGCGGTACGGTAGTACCATGTCTATGAAAAAGAAAAAAATCATTACGTTCGCTGTTATCATCATTGTGGTTGCGGGGCTTATTTCACTGCTTGTTGTCCAGGCAAAAAAACCAGGTAAATATGATAGCTTTGCACAGTGTGTCGCTGATAGTGGTGCCAAGTTTTATGGTGCATGGTGGTGCAAACATTGTCAGACTCAAAAAGCAGTCTTTGGAAAGTCAGCAAAGCTTCTCCCATATGTCGAATGTCAGACACCGGATTCAAAACCAATGCAGCAATGTGAAGATCTCAATATAACAGGATACCCGACATGGATCTTTGCGGACGGTACTCGCACAAGCGGCCAGC
>JAMIGL010000006.1:0-2828 GCA_035905735.1 Minisyncoccota bacterium
TTTTATTGTACTAATGATGGTTGTCCTGCCAAGCATACCCGCGGCATGATTCATTTTGTTCATGTGCTTGATATCTATGAAGTTGGTCCCAAGATCATCGACAGGCTTCAGGAGGAAGGACTCATCACTGATGCGGCCGATCTTTTCACACTTACCGAGGCTGACCTTGCCGGGCTTGAGCGAATGGGGGAAAAGAGCGCAAAAAACATCGTCGATGCGATAGCTGCAAAAAAGTATCCGCCACTTGATCGCTTTATCGCTTCCCTTGGCATTCAGCACGTCGGTGAGGAGACCGCTCGTGACATTGCACTTCATTTTGGGAGTTTTGAGAAATTCTGGTCTGCGCCAAGCGACGCACTTGATGCGATCCCAAACATCGGTCCTGCAGTGACCGAAAGTATCGACGCATATAAAACCAAAGAGTCATCAAAACGCTTTGTCGAGAAACTCTTTGCAAATGGAGTACAACCAAAAGAGCTGCAGAAAGTCACTACGGGTGTGTTCGCTGGCAAGACATTTGTCCTCACCGGCACACTCCCGACGCTTGATCGCAACGATGCCAAGAAACTCATTCAGTCCCATGGTGGCAAGGTGTCATCCAGTGTGTCCAAATCCACGAGCTATGTGATCGTAGGGGAAAATCCAGGGAGCAAATTTGATGAAGCGCAGAAGCTTGGGGTAGAGATTATTGAAGAAGAAGCGTTTTTGAAGATGGCAGGCAGTCTGCTATAGTACCCTTATGAATACCCAGGAGGTACAGAAATTGGCAAATCTCGCACGACTTGATCTGCAGGAGTCAGATCTTGCAAAGCTCGCATCGGAAATGGATGCGATTATCGGCTTTGTCGATGAGATTCAGAAGGTTCAAATTCCTGAAGATGCCATCCGTGATCTGACAAGGGTGAATGTCTTTCGTGATGATGTAGTCGCACCGATTGCACCTGCACATGACCTGATCGAGGCAGCACCGATGCATCAGGATCATTTTGTGAAAGTACCCAAAGTTATTGGCGAATAAATTATGGAAACTATTACAGATATTCAAAACAGAATACAAGCAGGCGAACGCATACTCGATATTGCGCGTGAATACGAGGCAAAGGCTCGCGCCGATACATGCAACATCTTTCGTGAAGTATTTGCTGATATCGAAGCACAGGCGCTTGCCGCAGAAGAGCTCTTGAAGTCTGGAAAGGGTACAGCGATCACTGGGGTACCTGTTGCAATCAAAGACAACATTCTCTTTGCGGGACATGGTGCAGGTGCAAGCTCAAAGATGCTTGAGCACTACACCGCAAGCTATGACTCGACTGCGGTACATGCACTGCGTGCTGCCGGCGCAGTCATCATTGGACGAACCACCATGGATGAGTTTGCAATGGGCTCATCGACTGAGAACTCAGCCTATGGTGTCACCAAAAATCCGATTGACGAGACAAAGGTTCCTGGTGGCTCATCGGGAGGATCTGCTGCAGCAGTTGCAGCAGGACTTTGCGTGGTATCACTTGGCTCAGATACGGGCGGATCCATCAGACAGCCGGCGGCATTCTGTGGAGTAGTTGGGATGCTCCCGACCTATGGCACTGTCTCGCGTCATGGACTTATCGCAATGGCATCATCGCTTGATGTGATTGGTCCGTTTGCACATACGATCAGTGATGCGCAGATACTCTATGACATCATCAGTACGCATGACACCTATGACAGTACCTCCGTTCCTGTTGAAAAAAGACTTGCGCCAAAAGCATTGAAAAAGCATATCGCTGTACCAAAGGGTATTTGGAACGACGGTGTTGACCCCGAAGTGAAGGCAAATGTTGAGGCAATGGTCGGGAAGCTTAAAAATGAAGGATATACGATTGATGAGATCGATCTTCCGCATTTTGCGCACGCACTTGCGGTCTACTATATATTGATGCCGGCTGAAGTCTCATCAAATCTGTCTCGGTTGGATGGTGTGCGGTACGGAGATCGCATGAGCAATGACTCTGTATTGGACATGTATGAAAAAACCCGTGGCCAACTCTTTGGCAAGGAAGTGCAGCGTCGCATTCTGCTTGGTACCTATGTGCTCTCGCATGGCTACTATGACGCGTACTACAACAAGGCAGTCGCGGTGCGCATGGTGATCCGTGCCGAGCTTGAAAAAGCGTTCGAGACGTATGATGCAATTTTGACACCGACCACGCCGACACCTGCCTTTGGTATCGGTGAAAAGGCGAATGATCCGCTCGCCATGTACCTCTCTGACCTCTATACCGTGCCTGCAAATATCGCACAGCTGCCCGCACTTTCGGTACCAAGTGGTACTACCGCATCAGGACTTCCATTGGGCATACAGGTGATCGGTCCGCAATTTGGCGAAAACGTACTTTTTGAGATTGGCAAAGCTATCGAACATATACGATAATAGAGATATGCAGCCTGCTCCCGATCCAGTATTTCTCAACGTCGAATATTTGTTCTTGTGGATCTATAACCATACGATTGGGTTCTTTCGCTTTATCTTGAGTGGTGACTTCTTCTTTTTGCTTCGCATCATTGCAGTCATTGTCGCTATTTTGTTGATTACGCTCATTTTGTACTGTCTTGTGCGCTTTTATGAACTTCATGAAGAAGACAATAAAAAGGATCGCGCCAAGACAAAGGCTGCCACCCCCGAGGTCGGACCTCAAGCCGTACCGGTTGCATCAGGTGCCTCAGGTATTGGCCGCAATGATACGTGGGAGAATATTCGCGCCAAGCTCCTCTCTGACAACCAGAGCGACTGGCGACTTGCAATCATCGAGGCTGACATCTATCTCGATCGCCTCCTTGAGACCAAGGGG
>JAMIGL010000007.1:0-4143 GCA_035905735.1 Minisyncoccota bacterium
CAATTGATCCCGGATATGACCGCTGCGGTGTTGCACTCATTGATATTACGGAGTCCCCGACACTCGTGAAGTCCTGGTGCATCACCACCAACAAAAAAGACACGCATGGTGCGCGTATCGCACAGATATTCACTGAACTACAAGCTTCAGTCACCGAACACCACCCTGTCGCAATCGCTCTTGAAACATTGTTTTTTTCGGTGAACAAGAAAAGTGTCATGGCTGTTGCAGAAGCGCGTGGAGTCATTAGCCTCATTGCGGGACTGTACAATATCGCACTTGTCGAACTCTCTCCCCAAGAAGTGAAGCTCGGTATGACAGGATCAGGCAATGCCGACAAAAAAATGGTTCAAAAAATGGTCGAACTCACCCTCAAAATAGATACCAGTACCAAGCTCGATGACGAAATCGATGCAATAGCACTCGGCATGGCAGCAGCAGGAGTTGTCCGAATGAAGACGTTTTCATAATCATCCTTGCAAATAAAAATAAGATTTGTTACAACTTAGTGCATTAGAAATTTATAAAATAACTGTACATAGATTATGGTTGAGGAAGATGAAGTAGTACTGAAAGAAGATGATTTAGCCGAAGAAGGGCTTCACATCGTCGAAGAGATAGAAGAGGAAGCAGCTGAGATTGATCCTATCATTGAGACTGACGACCTCCTCATCGAAAAGAAAAAGATCATCGAAGACGCAGAAGAAGAGGAAGATCCGGAACTCAGCGACAAGGAAGAAGTTGAGGAATACATGTTCGACGCACTCTACGGAGACCGCTAATACGAAAAACCCGCTCAATAGCGGGTTTTTTCTTGAGTTTTTCTTGAACACCCATCGCTATACTGCAAGAAAATTGCTCACCATAAATAACATACCATGAAAAAGTATCTGTTCTTTTTGTTCTTTGGTTTTTCCGCATGTACCAAAACCACCTTTGTACGCGAGGCATCTGATGAAAATGGCATAGGATGGCCATCCTATATCGTGAAGCATCCTATTGACTCCATCACCTCATCACTTGTGGGCGAATTTGCATTTGATGCAAAGATGTACGCAACCATCGGACAGTGTATCGATGGCAACCACGGACAAGACACGGTCTACCTTGTGACATGCGAAGTACCACTTAGCCCTGCACAAACACGTGAAAACCTCCGAAAACGAGGATTTACTCCCGCAGGTGTCGGCTATTTACTCGGAATGATCCGAGAGTATGCATCAGTATTCAAACGACAGTACCGCTTCCCTGCATCAATTGAGCCGGGAAACCTGGTCACCTGGTATGGTGGTGTACCGACCCCGCTGAAAACAGTCCTGTTGTACACCAATGTCAACGCACCTCCACTACTATGGTGCCTCGTGAGCAACGCTGCACCAGATATTCAGACGGAGTATGCCTGCTTCAAAAAACGATGACCGCCCCTTGGGCGGCTTTTCGTTTGGTAACTATTTCACTGCAAGCTTATTTCTTTTTTCAACACACTTTTCACACCCGCACCCTTTTGGTTTGATATGCTCGTTCCAGTACTCCTTGCCATAATCATAAAACAGCTCTTCACCTTCTTTGATATTGCGCTTTGCATAGATGAATACACGCCCTTTGATAATGTCCACTTCGCAGTTTGGACGACATGAATGGTTCACATACCGGGCGGTGTTTTTGCGGGTTGTACCATCAATGTGGCGTGTTTTTGTTGTCTGAAAGAGGTATCGTCCGGCACGTCTGTTCGCCTCATCTTCATCAATAATATCTCCAATATACTCAATGATGCAGTCGCCTTTTTTCATTGGTACTTTGGCAAAAAGCCCGAGACCGTTAACCCCTCGCTTAACCGCAAGCTCTTTGGGATATGAATAAATAGGTGTTGATTTTGATACTGCCATAATCGTGAAAGTATATCATGCCTGCCATTTGGCATAGATTCCCGTTGAAAGAACCCTGTCACTATCGTGCTGTGCAATACCGACATCACCGTACAATACCGAACCATGCGGTAGTGCCTCAGAAAGGATTTCGCCAAATGTCCGTGCGGAGTAGCCAGCCGCATATCCATTGAGAATGACAAGTTTTGCATTTGAGGATACAAGCTTTGGAAGCAGGCTGACAAGCTCATGGAGCGACTCTTCAATCTTCCATACCTCCCCTTTGGGACCGCGACCAAATGCGGGAGGATCCATAACAATGATATCGAACGTTTCGCCGCGAGATATCAGACGCTTGGCATATTTGAGTGCATCTTCACAAACAAGCCGGATACTATCGGCGTGAAGGTTTGAAAGTTTCATATTTTCTTTCACCGTACCAACAGTCTGCTTTGATGCATCAATATGGGTAACCTTTGCGCCAGCTTGCGCAGCAACAATGCTTGCCGCGCCTGTATATCCAAAAAGGTTGAGCATTGATACTCCTTGATAGTTGTGTGCAATCCGGGCAATTTCTTCCCATTGCGCAGCATGCTCAGGAAAAATACCGATATGCTTGAAGTTACCAAGCGCAATATGTAGCTTCATGTCGGTATATGAGAGATGCCATGCTTCAGGAGCACCGTTTACCACACTCCATTTTTCTTTTTTATCTGACCATGAAAACTGTGCATGCGCATCGTTCCATGCCGAAGGGTGGGATTTGGACCAGATAGCCTGCGGATCAGGACGATCAAGCACAACTGTTCCAAAACGCTCAAGCTTACGATTATCCCCCGTATCAAGAAGTTCGTAGTCATTCCAGGCTTTGGTAACAATATCGATTCGTTTCATACCCTGAGTCTACTTCTTTTTTAAAAATATAGCGTGAAATGCACTTGAAACTGTCGGATGTGCAAAGGTGAATCCTTTGTCGGTTAGACGACGCGGTTGTACTTGCTGACTTTTGGTAAGCTCATCGAGTAGTTCACCAAAGAGTCTTTTGCCAACAAATGAGGGCACGGTACCAAGAACCCTTCTATGAACAGCCTTGCCAAGCATATCTATAAAAGTGTGATGACGAATATGATCCGGAGCAACAGCATTCACCACACCCTGAAGTGTTGCGGTTTGAAGTGCAAAGAGATACACACCAACAATATCATCTTCATGAATCCACGACATCCAAAAATCCTTTTTTGACAATCGCATAAGAAAACCAAATCGTACAGTCTTCATCAAAGACGCAAGCATTCCACCCTGACCAAGCACCGGTGCAGTACGAACAAGTACCGTTCGAACTCCGGCAGATTCAGCTTTGATTGCTTCCTGTTCCCATGCACTGACAACATCCGAAAGAAAACCAACACCCTTGCTTCCCTGCTCATCTACAACAAGCTCTCCTGTGTCACCATAATATCCGATTGCTGAAGCGTTGATGAAAGTAGTCGGTCGACTCTGTGCAGCACACAATGCCTCAACAAGTGTTCTAGTTGATCGGATACGGCTATCTTCGATGATTTTCTTATAGCTTGGTGTCCATTTGTTTGAAATAGGGGCACCCACCAGGTTGATGACTGCGTCTGTTTTTTCAAGGATGTTATACGGGAGCGGCTGTGCCGAAAGGTCACACTGAATAAAGAAAAGGTTCTTGTCGGTAAAGCGTGGCGACCTCATATCAATCACAATCACAATGTGTCCGATTGCAATAAGCGCCTCAGTGAGCTTTGTGCCGATAAATCCTGATCCGCCCGCAAGTACGATAGTCATATGTGTCATTCTATCACGGTATTTTGAGCATATGACGGCATACAATAAAAACACACCTTCGTCACCTTTTACAAAAAACCTCCGTAGGGGTAGGATGCGTCTATATGGAAATCGTCGAAAAAACCCTCCTCAGTATCAGCAATTTTATCTTTTTTGTACTCCTGACAATGCTGTTTTTGCCATCTTTTTTGATTGTGACCTTCCTCGAATCAACCTGGAAAAAAAAGCTTGGTGAAGTCTTTGGACTCTAGGTGATTTTAATAAATCTACTCTTCCCTATTTTATAGACACCAGGAGCAACCTTCTTACTATCTTCGATTGAAAGAATTTCTTTTGTTTCGATATTACTTACTGCCCGTTGGTCTATCAATCTTCTGAGTTCAGCCTTTGAACTTACAAGTGACAACTCAAGCATGACAGTCTCAACAGTCCGACCATTCCCTGCAATAGTCTGTATATCTTGATCGAT
>JAMIGL010000008.1:0-2602 GCA_035905735.1 Minisyncoccota bacterium
CTATTGGTGTGGGATGGGCATTGTTTTCATCAGGCAGCTTTGTTATGACCGGGGTTATTCCATGGGTCATGCGAAGTGCGATCGACTTTCGATACTTTACATCTATCGTGCCGTTGTCATACGTATTCAAAGTCTTTCAACTCGGCAAAAAATACCGCAAAGTCAAAGGTGGTTGCGATACTAATTATTTTTCAAAAACAATATGAAACCTCTCGAACAAGGCTGGAACACCATTGCGTCATGGTATGACGAGTATTTGCAGGGTGATGATACGTATCAGGCACAGGTGATATTGCCAAATGTTATCCGTATGGTTGCGCCACACAACGGCATGCGCATTTTGGATCTTGCATGCGGACAGGGATACTTTGCGCGAGCGCTTGCACAAACAGGTGCACAGGTTGTCGGTATTGATGCGTCAGCAGATCTCCTTGGGGCGGCAGATGCGCAGTCACATGGACTCAAGATCATCTACAAAAAAGGGAATGTCGAGAAGCTCGATGAAGCGCATGGTGTGTATGATGCAGCGCTGTGCGTGCTTGCGCTTGAGAACATCAAAAACATCCAGGCGATGATGGGTGGTGTTGCTGATGCACTCAAGTCAGATGGCAGACTGGTACTTGTCATGCTTCATCCGGCATTTCGTATTCCGAAACACAGTGATTGGAGTTATAGCAAAGAGCATGACATACAATATCGCAAAGTAGGGAAGTATCTCTCCGAAGTTTCGATTCCGATCGAGCTTCATCCGCACAAAGGTAAGGCTTCTGTCACGACTACAACCTATCACCGTCCGATGCAGTGGTATATGAAGGCATTTCGTAATGCAGGCTTTGCCATCACGAACATGGAGGAATGGATCTCTCACAAGAAATCCCAGCCAGGCCCTCGCCAAGCCGCAGAGGATACCGCTCGTAAAGAATTTCCGATGTTCATGGCCCTTGAGCTTCGAAAAATTATTTAAGAAATCTTTTTTAAAAGAGAGGGGATTGTTGCAAAGTCAGCAAGGAGCTGCGCGCGAAGGCCTCCATTGTAGAGCGCTGCAGCGGGGTGGTAGAGCGGGAGGAAATACATGGTCTTGATGCCAGGAATGGTTCTGGTGATGAGCTTGCCATGCGCTTCTGATATTTTGAGCTCGGGAAAGAAATGATTCATCGAGTGACGACCGAGAAAGACAATGAGCTTTGGATTGATGGCGGCGAGCTCGGCATGGAGCCACTCCTTGCACGCTTCTTTTTCCTCAGGTTTTGGGTCACGGTTATTCGGCGGGCGATACTTCACGATGTTGGTGATATAGATGTGTTCACGCTTCATGTTGATACTCTCGAGCATCTCACTCAGAAATTTCCCGGCAGCCCCGATGAATGGCACACCTCCCAGATCCTCCTTTTTGCCCGGCGCCTCACCGATAAAGACAATGTCTGCTGCAGGATTGCCATCGCCAAAGACAGGCTGGGTGGCAGTTGCTTTGAGCTCACACGTATTTTGTACTGCCCATTTTTCATGTATTGCCCGGAGCTTTGTTTGGGTCGCCATAGAGTGGAAGTATAGCGTGATTTCTGCTATAGTCGTCTCCTATGGGTATCAAATCATTTCTGATGAAAAAGGCGCTCCAAATGAAGGGCGTATCAGCCGAGCAGGCTGAGCATATTACAAAAGAGCTTAATGAGCATCCTGAGCTTGCTGCAAGTATTAAGTCACTTGAGTCAAATCCTGCCGTCAAAGAACTCTTTGAAAAAATCCAAAAAGAGATCGAAGAAAAGAAAAAGTCTGGTATGGATGAGATGTATGCTGCAGTGCAGGTTATGGGTAAATATCGTGGTGAGATTGCCAAGTATCGCACCGAGCTTGAGCCGCTGATGCGTCTCATGGGTAAATAATATGCTTCAGATCGGTATCGTGGGACTGCCAAATGTCGGCAAGTCTACACTCTTTAATGCACTGACCAAAAAAGGGGTTCCCGCAGAGAACTATCCGTTTTGCACGATTGATCCATCAGTCGGTATTGTTGCCGTGCCTGATGAACGTCTCGGGCGACTCTCGGCTTTTTCACAGAGCAAAAAGACCGTGCCTGGCGCGATTGAATTCGTCGATATCGCCGGACTTGTCGAAGGTGCATCCAAGGGTGAAGGGCTTGGCAACAAGTTCCTCGCAAACATTCGTGAGACTGACGCAATCCTTGAAATGGTGCGCCTGTTTCCAATCGTGGGTGGTGGGACGGAGATTGCACATGTGTATGGATCGGTTGATCCGCTCCGTGATATCAGTGTGATCAACCTTGAGCTCATCCTTGCTGACTTTGAAACGGTCACCAAGCGTCGCGCCAATATTGGACGAGACGTGAAGCGTGGTGACAAGCCTGCAATCCTTGAGGATGCGGCACTTGCGCGCGTTGAGGCTGCACTTGAGGCAGGGCAGCTTGCAAACACTGTCACACTCACCGAAGAAGAGCATAAAGTGGTGCGCCTACTCAACCTCCTCACGATCAAGAAATTCCTCTATGGGCTCAACAAGCGCTCAGGCGCGTCAAACCTCGATGAGAGCGACCCGGTCAAGTTCAAAGAGCTCACTGATGTCATTGAGGCGAGTGGTGCCGGATGGG
>JAMIGL010000009.1:0-3902 GCA_035905735.1 Minisyncoccota bacterium
AGGTCGTTGATCGCCACAATCTCGATATCCTGACGTTCCCATGCAATACGCAAAAACGCTCGTCCGATGCGTCCAAATCCATTAATCGCTACTTTTATTTTGGTATCCATATGGGAGAAGTATATAGGAATAGCAGGTGTCGTGAAAGTCTGTATAAAAACTACGCATATTTTTGTGCTCAAAAATTGCTATTCTCGCGCCAGTCGCGCTTGCGAAATGCTTTTTATACAGACTTTCACTTTACCTGAGTAAGAAGATATGACGAACAAATGAAAACACCCACTCTTGCAAGGGTTGGGTGGGGTATGGCGACGCAAGAGTGGGTGTTTGAATGAGGTGGGTCTAGGAAAGCATCTCCTTGAGAAGCTTGAGTGCAATACCAGGGTTTGCACTTCCCTTGCTTGCCTTCATGACCTGACCGACGAGTGCCTGTATCACGACTTCTTTGCCGGCTTTGTAGTCTTCGACGAGTTTTGGATTTTCAGCTATCACTGTTTCAATGATTGGCTTGATCGCATCTTCATTGTGCTCCTGAATCATCTTGTGCTCAGTCGCGAGCGCTCGTGGTGACGCAGGACTTTCTGCCATCATTATGAGCAAATCCTTGGCACTACGAGATGTGATGTCACCAGCAACGACCATTTCAACAAGTTCGACAAAATGCTCAGTACCTGGAAGCGCCGTTGTCGTATTGATCATGTAGTTTGCCGCAGCCTGTGCAAATGCAGTATCTTTGCCTTTTATTACAGTTTCGAGATAGGTTGAGAGTGTAGGGTTGGCAATAAAGACCTCAATGTCACCTGCCTTGAGTCCAAAATCTGCCGCATATCTCGCACGCTTTTCCCATGGAAGCTCTGGAAGTGCAGCCTTCATCGCAGCGATATCAAATGCACTGTGAAGCTTCATTTTTGGAAGGTCAGGGTCAGGAAAATACCGGTAGTCGTTGGCATTCTCTTTTGAACGCTGCGAAAAGGTCGACTGCGTTGCTTCGTCCCAGCCACGAGTCTCCTGCACAATCTCATCTGCACGTCCTGCTTCATAGAGTGCCTGCATACGAGCAAGCTCGTACTCGATCGCCTTTTCAACACTCTTGAATGAGTTGAGGTTTTTGACTTCGACTTTTGTTCCAAACACTCCTTCAGCATCAGAGATTGAAATGTTGGGCTCGACACGCATTTCACCTTTCTCAAGGTTTGCTTCTGAGACACCAAGTGTCCGAAGGAGGAGCTGGAGTTCCCGTGCAAAATCCCCTGCCTGCTTTGCAGAGTGAATCACCGGCTCCGTCACGAGCTCCATGAGTGGTACACCTGCACGGTTGTAGTCCAGGAGGGTGAACGCACCACGATCATGCTTGGAAAGTCCGGTGTCTTCCTCGAGGTGAATGCGTGTAATGTCGACACCATTGAGCGACCCTTTGGATACGATCGGGTATTTGTATTGGGAGATCTGATAGCCTTTTGGAATATCGGGATAGAAATAGTTTTTGCGGTCAAACTCCGTGAAGTCTGCAATGTCTGAACCAAGCGCAAGTCCTACCTTGATGACTGACTCGATGGCAGCTTTGTTTGCGACTGGCAGTGTCCCCGGATGTGCCATGCAGACCGGACAAATATTCACGTTTGGACGAGTCTCATCAGGGTCGTTCTTACACCCGCAAAACATCTTGCTCGCTGTATTGAGCTCAGCATGGATCTCAAGTCCGATGACCGGATAATACGTTTTTGACATTTGGTGATTATACTGTATTGACAGCATTTTTGAAAGTGGTACGATTACAAAAAAATAACTCTATGAGTTCTACAAAACAAAACCCGTTCGCTTTGGCGGACAATCAAAACCATTTGCTTGCCGAATGGAACGCCGTAAAAGTTGAAAAACTTTTAACTCAAGATGAAAGCTCTGATTTGTACGAAAAAGCCACACCCATTGATGATGGCGGATCCCTTACCTGCCTTATGAGTAATGGAAACAACAGTGATGATGACCACATCGTCACTTTTATCAGAAGCAGGATTGAAAACTAACGTATCTAACAAAGAAGCCCCCGATTACTCGGGGGTTACTTATTTCTTAAGGAATGTGACGAGCTCGTCGCTGAACGCTTTCACACTTGCATCATCAAAGAGTGTGAGTGCAAAGACATGCTTGCCCCCGCTTGCTCCCGAACCTTCGTGAGGGCGGGCAAGGAGCTTTTGAAATTTCTTGATTTCTTTTTGCACTTGCTCTTCAGGCACGATGTCAGTCTTGGTGAGGATGATGATCTCTTCTTTCTCATCAAGGCCTTTGCCGTACTTCACAAGCTCTTCACGGATCGTCTCATACGCTTTGATCATGTTTGGGTTTTCAAATGAGATGAGATGCGCGAGCACTTTGGTGCGAGTCACGTGACGGAGAAACTTGTCACCGAGCCCTTTGCCATCTGATGCACCTTCGATGAGTCCTGGAATATCTGCAATGATATATCCATACAGATCGCCAAGATTGGGATCAATCGTGGTAAATGCATAGTCGCCGATCTTTGCAGTGGCGTTCGTAAGTGCATTCAAGAGCGAGCTCTTGCCAGCGTTTGGCTGCCCGATAAGTCCCACATCAGCGATGAGTGAGACTTCGATATGAAGCTCTGCTTCTTCGCCTGGTTTGCCGGCCGTTGCTTCCTCTGGTGCCTGGTTGGTAGAGCTTTTAAAATGCTCGTTGCCGTGTCCACCGCCACCACCTTTGAGGATGGTGATTTCCTGCCCGTCTTTGGTCAGATCATAGATGACACCGGTCGTGATGTTGGTGACCTTTGAGCCGACCGGAAAGTCAATGCGGAGGTCCGGTGCATTTGCACCTTTGAGACTGCGACTGTCTCCCGCCCCACCATCAAGCGCGACAAACTCCCGCTTTGCACGGTACTGGTCAAGCACGCGAAAGCTGCGAACTGCACGGATCACGACGTTGCCGCCGCGACCACCGTCGCCACCACTTGGTCCGCCCTTTGCGATGAACTTCTCGCGACGCCATCTGACGACACCATCGCCACCTTTGCCCGCTTTTGCTGTTAGTTGTATTTCATCAAGAAATGCCATAGGTCTCTACGATAGCACAGGTTTGTTGTTTTGCATATATTTAAATAGTGTGTCAATGGCGTCAGCAACTTCCATTGCACTACCATCAACATGTTTGAAATTCGCCCCCGATGCGCGATCGTGTCCACCACCGATATCCATGCCTTCACAGAGCAGTCGTACATTTACACTTCCTGCAAGCGATCGAGATGACATACGCACACCACCATCGCTTCGCGGTGAAAAGACCACTCCCCAGGACTGCCCCTTGATGCGCGGTAGATACTGCCCCATATAGATATGACTCGCCGCACTCATGTCTTCATCGGATACCGCATGCACTACTGCAAAATCCCTCGTGACAAAGCTGTACTGCATCGATGGCCACCCCTCGATGTCGATATATGTTGTGTTTTTTACAAACTCCTGGAGAAGCGGGACAACACTTTTATCCATCATGCGAAACTCCGACAGAAATGAGTCGATACGCACATCTGCAGCAACAACAAGCTGTTGAACAACAGCAAATACTTCTGCTTGATGTGGTGCGATATGTGTAAGGTTGCCAGTATCACCGAGTATACCCAAGAGAAAAAGCTTTGCGAGATCAGGAGTGACAATGGATTGTACTTCAAGCGCATGATAGACAAGCTCCGAGTTTGAAGAGTAATTTGAATCAATGAGTGAAAGCGTAAATGTATCCGGTGCACTTGCATGATGATCAATACAAATAGTATTTGAGACTTGTATCTTCTCAGCAGCATTTGATACTCGCTTGAGATTGTTGACATCAAGCACAATGAGCAAGTCAGTGTCGTCTAGATGGTATGCGATATCATCTACCCATTCGATCTG
>JAMIGL010000010.1:0-21858 GCA_035905735.1 Minisyncoccota bacterium
TCGACGACATCAACAATATGCGCTTTCTGCATACCGTCATCTGCAAGCAGCTCACCTATGTTTTTCGTTTGCAGCACCGCATGGTCAATATATCTGACACCATACCCTTTTGTCCCAAGCAGCTCTGCATATGCTTTCATACTCGCGCGATGCAAGACGAGTTTTTGCATATGAAATTTGTATTGTGAAAAATAGAGCGGATCTTCGACAAGGTACACCATGCGTCCACTCGCAAGTGCCGGATGATCCTCAAAAAGTTGATGCGGGTAGATAAGTACTGCCTCCATAATCTTTACACTATACCTTTTCGGCACTTATCTGAACAATAGATAACATCGTTCCATTGCCCACGTGATGCCCAGCGCTTTCTGTTGGTAAACAGTCTTTTACAAACCACGCATTGTTTACTCTGCTGTTTTGGTGATTGCTTTTTCATATCATCATGGAAAATCATATTCATGATACTATACTCATATGACATTTCGCGAAGTAGTTCGTATATCCCGTCCTCGTTTCTGGCTCTATGAAGCCGCAACATTTGGACTTGTTGGTACCGTGGCAGCGCTCCAGGGCTTTGCGTTTTTCTCCAACTGGCAGTACTGGATATTCGCACTCTATTTCCTCATCCCTGCAAACATCCTCATCTATGGTATCAACGACATCTTTGACTATGAGACTGACAAACTCAATCCCAAAAAAGGCGACAATGCCTACGAGGCACTGGTAGGCCCTGAAAAAAATAGAGCGCTGTGGAAATGGATCATATTCACGAACATTCCTTTTTTCTTTTTTGTACCACATACTCCTGCGCTCATCGCATCATTTGTGGCATTCATATTCTTTGCGAGTATGTACTCGGCATATCCAATCCGTGCAAAAATCCGCCCAATACTCGATTCACTTTTCTCAGCAGGACATTATGTCGCGACAGGCGTGTTTGGATACTATCTTGCAGGCGGCACCGCATTCCCGCTCACCGGTGTGATAGCAGGTATGTGCTGGGCAGTGGCAATGCACGCGTATAGCGCAGTACCAGACATCAAGGCTGACTTCCAGGCAGGACTCAAGACGATCGCCATCATGATCGGTGCCAAGCGTACTATCTATCTCTGCTGGTTTCTCTATGTGCTTGCAGCATATCTCGTGCGCGATATCATTCCGGTAGCAAGCATCATCGGTGCTATCACATTCTCATACTTCATGTGGCGCTCTACCAAAGCATTGACTGACGAAGCATTGTTCAAGCTCTACACCTACTTCCCGCTCATCAACACACTCATTGGTGCAACAGTCTCTATCGAACTTTTTGCAAAAAATATCTTTCGCTAGATCTAAATAGTATCAAGTGGAAACGGATGCTCTATACCTTCGATGCGCTTGTAGGCAAGCTCGGCTGAGATGAGACAGATCGGCATACCGATACCAGGATTGGTACCTGCACCGACATAGAACATGTTTTGTACTGTCGGATGAATATTGTTGGGACGAAAGATTGCTGTCTGTCCGAGGGTATGCGCAAGGCCAAGTGCCGTCCCCTTGAATGCATTGTAGTCAGCGATGAAGTCTTTGACGCTATAGTGATGCCGGACCACAATACGTTCCTTGAGATCAGGTATGTTGTAATACTGAGATATTTCATCAAGCACTTTGTCACCATACGACTGTGCAAATGCATCATCATAGGTCAGCCCTGATGCTATCGGCACGAGTACAAACAAGTTTTCATGGTCTGCCGGGGCAATACTTGCATCGGTCTTGCTCGGCATACAGACATACATCGACGGATCATGCGGCCATTCAGGCTTGTTGAAAATCTGCCCAAATCCTTCCTCCCAATTTTTGGTAAAGAGGAGGTTGTGATGCTGCATCTGCGGAAGCTTGCCTTTCACCCCGAGATAGAGAATAAATGCACTGGGTGCAAGCACGCGCGAATCCCAGTACTTGTCTGACTTTGTGCGATATGCTGCAGGAAGGAGTCTTGTATCGGTATGATGCACATCAGCGTTTGATACCACGATATCAGCAGAGAGTACTTCACCACTTTCAAGACGAATACCGGTAGCAACCTTGCCTTCAATCACTATTTCAGCCACTGGTGCATTGCACATGATCTGCACGCCATACTTTTTTGCAATGCGTTCAAGTGACTGCGGTACTGCCCTGATACCTCCGTCGGGATACCATTCACCAAGTACAAGATCCACATAGTTCATCAATGTATAAATACCCGGCGTATCTCCTGGTGCGGTACCGAGAAGTACGGTCTGGTATTGCAATGCCTTTCTGAGAATTTCACTTTTAAATTTCTTTTCAATAATTTGTTTCTGCTTTTTCAAGAGTGGCAGCTTTGCTCCCTGACGCATGACGCGCAGTGTCATAAAGTCACGGATCGAATTGTAGTTTTTGTACATGAACTCGGCTTTTGAAAGCTCGTACTGCCATTTTGTTTCATTGAGGAAGTCTTCAAGCACCTGCCCTGCACCCGGTTCAACAGACTCAAACAACGCCTTGTTTTTCTCCATGTCAGCATAGAACTCATAGCTCTTGCCATCACTCTTGAGGGTGATCTGATACGACGGTGAGAGCTTTTCGAGCTTGTAGTGACTGTTGATATCCTCGCCCATGATCGCAAAAAAGTGCTCAAACACATCAGGCATCATGTACCAGCTCGGCCCCATATCAAACAGAAAACCTTTGTCTTCGAATATCCGCGCTCTCCCACCGACCATTTCATTCTTTTCTACGATGGTGACCTTGTAGCCTTTTTTACCGAGCATACATGCAAGTGCAAGCCCTCCAATACCCGCCCCAATGATGATTACTGATTTTTGTTCCATAAAAATGTTTTGATTATTACCCATGTTTTCTGATAGGGACTGAGCTGTGCCCGACTAACAAATACATCATACGCCTGTTTTTCGATTCTATCGAGAATACCCTCGTACATCCTACTTGCAACACTCACCGCTTTTCTACCTTGAGGATCAAGTAGTACAACACCTTCATTGCCGCTACGATAAAGTGTACGCGCCCGCTCTATCTCAAATCGCATCAATGCACGCCACGCATCATCGACAATATGATCGCGGATATGGGATTCGGTGACCCCAAAGCGATCCATATCTTCTTGAGGAATGTAGATACGGTTGCGAAGCTCATAGTCCTCCCGAATATCGCGTAAAAAGTTGGTGAGCTGCATTGCATCAGCAAGTGCTTTGGCATGAGGAAGAGCCCCGTCGCGATACCCGATGATATGTGACATCATGTACCCCACCATCACCGCAGATCCGTACATGTACTGTTCAAGGTCTTGATAGGTGGCATACCGGGCGACAGTCAGATCCTGCTTCATCGCATCCAAAAAGATTTGGGCATACTCATATGGTATCTGATAGTCATCACAGACCTTTTTGAATGCAGGGAATATCTCCTCTGCAGGTGCTCCACCTGCTAGATATGCGCGCCATCCTTGTATCCATGTTTCCAGTGCAGCCTCTGGATCACTACCAGGCACCACCGTATCAACGATCTCATCGGGAAGACGAACAAAGGTATAGACTATCCATGTTGCTTCTTTGATACGACGCGGGAACAGCAATGTCGCACGATAATATCCTGTGCCATAGTGTCGTATGATGTCTTTTGTTTTTTGAACAATGAAAGCTGCATGACTATGAACGACGGTTTTTAACAAGCTCAATAATATCCATCCATACCTGATGGTCAGGATGATGTGTGGTTGCCATGGACTGTGCGTGTGCAAGGTACGTAGCAACCTTTTCTTCAGCAAATGCAATCGCACCGGAGTCTCTGAGTACCTCAAGCAGCGTTGACTCATCTTGGGTACTGAGCTGCTGCTTGCCATAGAGTGCGGCAAAAGACGCACGATGGTTCTCCGAAGCCTCGGTGTGCATATACCAGCTCAGCACGGTCTGCTGCATATCCTTGATATCGGTGAATGCGGACTTGCCTGTCTGAGATGCAGGTACAACATCGAGCAAGTCATCTTGCACTTGAAATGCAAGGCCAAGATTTGTCGCATATTCGCGAATAAAGTCACTATCACCACATGCACCATCAGCAAGCAATGCACCGATATGGAGCGGTCTAAAAAAGGAGTAGTGTGCTGTCTTGAGTAGCATCTTTTGCTCAATAGCGGCAAGTGTCTGCGATACTTCTGCACTAAACACGACATCCATCATCTGCCCATGAATAACCTCCGTCACCAATGTATTGAATTCAGTACAAACAACATCATCAGGGTGAACGCTCCGCAACAGCTCATAACTCCACGCAAAAAAGAGATCTCCCGCAAGAATGGCAACAGCATCTCCGATCGGACGTTCCGGATATGCGGCGTCGTATTTTGTATGGATTGTGGCAACACCATGACGAAGCATTGATTTGTCCATGATGTCATCATGCACCAATGCAAAGACGTGCAGAAGCTCAATCGCTGCAAGTGCAGGAAAGATATCATTCTTGCCACCATATGCTTGATACCCGACATATGCCATGTACGGACGAAAGCGTTTGCCATCAGAAGCTACCGTTTTGCAGTACGCTGCAATATCACGAACAGCAGCATGATCACTATATGAGACAAACGAACCAATCTTTTCATCCAGCGTACGAGAAAACCGCTCATCAAAGTATGACTTGAAGGCGGAGAAATTCATTACCACCAATACTACCACAAGACTCTCCAAATTGACAAAACTTTTCTCACGCGTAGCATACATACAAAAAAAAGCCCTATGCCGCGAACAAAACCGTCCGAGCAAAACTGGGAGCTCTATACTCCACACACATGGATGTTGATATACGCGACAATACTTGGCTGCCTTACCATCTATATTTTGTATAAACTCTATACAAAAAAGCTCGGTTTGCAGGCAGTCTGCTATCTACTCGTGACCTATCTCATCCTATGGCTCCTTGCTTCTACCAGTAGTCCCACACCATTTTGGGTACTATCACTTCCATTTATTTTCCTTGCGATAGGAAATGCAATATGGAACGACCTGCCTACTCACTAACAATGAGTAGGCAGTTTTTATTTGAGTATCTTTTTCAGATAGTGGCCAGTGAACGAATGCTTGGTATTTGCCACGGCTTCAGGTGTTCCTTTTGCAACAATCTTGCCGCCATGGACACCACCTTCGGGACCAAAGTCGATCAGCCAGTCCGCACATTTGATCAGATCAAGATTATGCTCAATCACCACGACAGTATTCCCTTTTGCGACGAGACGGTTCAACACACCGATCAGATTCTTCACGTCATCATAATGCAGCCCAACCGTTGGTTCATCGAGCAAGTAGATTGTCTTTTCAAGATACGGACGATAGAGCTCGGATGCTATCTTGACGCGCTGCGCCTCACCACCTGAAAGCGTGGTTGCACTTTGTCCGAGCTTTACATATCCGAGACCAACATCGGCGAGCGTCTTGAGTCGATCATAAATCGTAGGGATATCACCAAAGAATTCAAGCGCTTCTTCAACGGTCAACTGAAGCACGTCATAGATATTTTTGCGCTTGTATTTGACGGTGAGCGTTTCCTTGTCAAAACGCTTGCCATTGCAGACATCGCACGTCACATAAACGGTCGGGAGAAAGTGCATCTCGACCGCAATCTCACCATTCCCTTCACACGCTTCGCAGCGCCCACCTTTCACGTTGAATGAGAACCTGTTGATCTTCCAGCCGCGAAGTCGCGCCTCCTCGGTCGCTGCAAAAATATCACGGATATGCGTGAATGCTCCGGTATATGTCGCAATATTTGATCGTGGCGTACGACCAATCGGCGACTGATCAATCATGATTGCACGCTGCAAGTACTCTGCGCCGGTGAATGTCGCACAGTTAAACGTCTTGGCGCTGCGGAGCTTGCGATCAAAGCGAGCCTGCAGGTTGGCATAGAGTACATCATAGAGAAAGGTACTCTTGCCACTTCCTGACACACCGGTAATAGCAACCATGCGACCGAGTGGAAGCTCGATGTTCTGGTTTTGAAGGTTGTGCAACGTTGCACCGGTCACCTTGATAGTCCCCTTGTCAGTATCGCGACGCTTTTCGGGAATTTCAATCGAGGCTTCCTTGCGCAGATATGCAAGCGTACGTGAGCCGCTATCATTTGTTTTTGCAGCAAGCAAATCCTTGAGATAGTCAGCCACGATCACCTCTCCACCGTGCACACCGGCCTTTGGTCCGATCTCAACCATATAGTCAGACGCAAGTATTGTGTCTTCGTCATGTTCAACCACAATGATGGTGTTGCCAATATCACGCAAGTCTTCCAGCGTCTTGATCAAACGTTCATTGTCCCGCTGGTGCAAGCCGATCGTCGGCTCATCAAGCACATACATCGCCCCGACAAGTCGTGAGCCGAGCTGCGAAGCAAGTCTGATACGCTGACTCTCTCCGCCAGAGAGCGTGTTGGCGGTGCGGTTGAGCGCGAGATACTCAAGTCCGACATTCAACAGAAACGTGAGCCGGTCTTCGACTTCACGCAAAATCGGCTTAGCAACTTCTTTGTCTTTTGCGGAGAGTTTAAGTGAAATGAAAAATTCGTACGCTTCTTGTACCGAACGTGCGGTGAGCTCGACGACATTGGTTCGCGTCTTGCCATCCTCGAGAAATACGTGCAACGCTTCGGGGCGCAGCCGCTTGCCACTACATGCCTCACATACTTCTGTACCACCGAAAAACTTGGTTCCAATACCGTTACATTCTGCACATGCGCCATGAGGAGAGTTGAATGAGAAAAGGCGGGGCTCAATCTCAGGGAATGAAAAGCCGTCGTTGGGACAAGAAAACTTGGATGAAAGAAGAAACTCCTGCAAGCCTTCGGTCTGCATTGAGAAATCTTCGGAAATGCCGATCACCACCTGCACGAGACCATTAGCCTCAAGCAATGAACGCTCCACCGCCTCGGCGAGACGAAGCTCGGCATCACGAGGGTTGTCCTTGAACTCATGCACTGCGAGCTCATCAACAAGTACTTCGATGGTGTGCTGACTGTTTTTTGAAAGCTCGATCTTTTCACGAAGCGACTTCATCACACCGTCAACGCGCACATGAGAGAACCCCTTGCCGAGCAAATCATACAAGAGCTGGTAGTACTCACCTTTTCGGCCGCGAACAATCGGTGCAAAGAGTTGAATGCGCGTATCGTTCCAGTTGACCCCCATGACAGCTTTGGTGTCTTTTTGTTTACCGATCTCTTTGATCTTGGCGAGAATGAATGCGTTGATTTCTTCGGTTGAGAGCTTCTGAATCAACGTACCGCACACAGGACAGTATGCCTTGCCGACACGTGCATAGAGGACACGGAGATAATCATAGATTTCGGTGATGGTTGCAACCGTTGAGCGAGGGTTGTTGGAGCGTGACTTCTGATCGATAGAGATAGCCGGTGAGAGTCCGGTGATTTCATCAACGTCAGGCTTGGGCATCTGGTTGAGAAACTGTCGCGCATATGATGAGAGTGACTCGACATAGCGACGCTGCCCTTCGGCAAATATCGTATCAAAGGCAAGCGAGCTTTTGCCCGAGCCTGACATACCGGTGATCGCAACCATCTTGCCACGAGGCATTTCAACCGTGATGTTCTTGAGATTGTGAGTGCGGGCACCACGCACCACGATCATGTCAGTGGGTGGTGTAGCCGAAGTTTTTCTAGGTGTAGCCATCAAGGGTTTATACCACAAAAAGAGACTTCTTTCTAGCATTCATGCCAAAGTGATATACTTATACGTATGCAACTCGCACCACTTGATCACCAGATCATTCATTTCTTTCGCAAGGTTAGTATTCCAGCAGCACGAATAGCGCTTTTTGTGGTCTTTTTCTGGTTTGGACTGCTCAAGCTCATCGGACTCTCGCCCGCAGGCCCCATCGTACACACACTCTTTGATGCGACGCTTGCATGGGCTGTTCCGTTTGACGTATTTTATCTGTTTTTTTCACTCCTTGAATGTGTGATCGGCATTCTCTTTGTCATACCGCGCGCTGAGCGTATCGCTATGCCACTCCTTCTCTTTCATATGGGGACGACCTTTCTCCCGCTTATCTTTATGTACGATACAACATTCAGTGCACCCTTTGTGCCGACACTCGAAGGTCAATACATCATCAAAAACCTCGTGATCATTGCCGCAGCACTCGGCATCGCAGCACACCTTCACCCACTCCCTCGCAAGCGGTAGTCTTTGACAAAAAAACTAAACGGGGTATCCTATGAAAAACAATTCATTATGCCCGTAATTCCATTAACAATCTTCGGATTTCTTCTTTTCATGGGAATATGCAAAGTAATACTCGAAGGTAACAAAGAGTTTAACGACCAAGACATAGGCAAAAAGTTCTATGTTCAAAAATTAGACAACAACGAGCGGATCAAAGTACTCAGCCAGGAGAACATCAACACAAAACCAGAGTGGTACTCTATCCCCAAAACCAACAACAACATCATGGTACACGCCACTTACACAGTGACAAAGACCAAAACCGGCAAGATCATCCTTGAACTCGCCTAACCAAACACCCCTTCATAACTGAAGGGGTTTGTTCGTAAAGCATTTATCATAGTACTATTTCATATTGATGACAGTGATCGTGAGCTGAAGCACGGTCGCAAATGACACCCAGAGCAAGTACGGGAGCTGTATCCAGGTGATCCACCGGGCATAGGGATAGATAGCGACCATTGCCCAGATGAGTGTTGCCAGGACGAGTATGATGTCAACTGATGCAAGGGGGAGATTTTTGAGCCCAAACTGAATATAGGTAAAGATGAAGTTGAACAACAAGTTGAGTACAAAGGGTAGCAGCACTATAAACGGTACCTGTTTTGTAATAAACATTTTTATGACTGCACCAAAAGAAATGGCAATCAATATGTAGAGGACTGACCAGACCGGACCAAAGAGGTAGCTGGGTGGCGCCCATGTTGGCTTGAGCAAAAGCGCGTAGTCGGTGTATGAGTTCATAAAACCAGTGTACTACTTTGTATCAAGATAGCTATCCCACCAGATTGCATGACAGGTATAGCCGCCAGGATTTTTCTCTAAATAGTCTTGATGGTAGTCTTCTGCCGGCCAAAAATGATGAAATGGTTCAAGCGTGGTCACCACTGGTGCACCCCATCGCTTTGAAGTATCGACAATATCAATAAAATCCTGCGCTTGCTTTTTCTCACTATCAGTTTGATAAAATATCGCACTTCGATAGGACGTACCGACATCATTACCCTGCCTATTTAATGTCGTCGGATTGTGTATCTGAAAAAAGAAATCAAGCAACTTCCAGTACGATGTCACTGTCTCATCATAGAGGATCTCCAACGCCTCAGCATGGCCGGGATGATACTCATAGGTAGGAGCATCATTTTCTCCACCAGTATAACCAGTAGTGGTAGCTATCACACCAGGGACAGTTCGAACCAATGCTTCCATTCCCCAAAAGCATCCTCCTGCAACATACATTCGCTTGAGCGTATCCATACGGGCTACTTTTTCTCTCCTGGGTCAGTAATATACGTCTTGTTCTTGAGTACCGATATCTCATCACGCAAGATTGCCGCAGTCTCAAAGTCGAGAAGCTTCACCGACTCTTTCATTTCAGCTTCTTTGAGCGCAATCAGCTTTTCGATTGGATTCTTCTTTCCTCTCCCCTTTTTGCCTTTGTTTGCAGCTTCGACTGCGGCAAAGAGTTGCATATCAAGCGCAAGCTCCGCGTTCACTGCCTTTGCATGATCGCTTTCCATTCCTTCGGTGATATCACGGATGGTTTTTGAAATGGTTTTCGGAGTGATGCCATGTTTCTTGTTATAAGCCAGCTGCACTTCACGGCGACGAGTCGTCTCACCGATTGCGCGCTCCATCGAGCCGGTCATATTGTCTGCATAGAGGATCACACGGCCGTTTGCATTTCGCGCTGCACGACCGATAGTCTGGATGAGCGAGACTTCACTTCGGAGAAAGCCTTCTTTGTCCGCATCGAGAATACCGATGAGTGACACCTCGGGCATATCCAACCCTTCTCGGAGCAAGTTCACCCCGACAAGCAAATCAAACTCTCCCTTCCGAAACTTCGTGATGATCTGGATGCGCTCGATGGTCTTGATATCAGAGTGAAGGTACTCTGCCTTGATCTTGCGATCTTTGAGATAAGTCGAGAGATCTTCTGCCATGCGCTTGGTGAGTGTTGTTGCAAGTACGCGACCACCTCCCGCAATTTCTTTTTCTGCTTCATTGATGAAGTCCTGCACCTGACCCAGATACGAACCATCGCCATCTTCAAGGATCGGTCGCACTTCGACAAGCGGATCCACCAGTCCGGTCGGGCGAATAATCTGCTCGACAATCTGATCGGAGTTCTCGCACTCATAAGTCGATGGTGTTGCTGAAACAAATACCGTCTGCCCGATGCGCTCTTTGAATTCCTCGAACTTGAGCGGTCTGTTGTCCTTGGCACTCGGTAGCCGAAAGCCAAACTCCACCAGCGTCTGCTTGCGCGATGCGTCCCCTGCATACATACCGTTGAGCTGCGGGATCGTCACATGCGACTCATCGATAAACAACATGAAGTCCGCACTACCATCCTCTTTGTGTGGGAAATACGACAGCAATGTCTCCGGCGGTTCGCCGGCAAGCTTGCCTGACATATGCCGACTATAGTTCTCAATACCTGAGCAGTAGCCCATCTCACGAATCATCGCGAGATCATAGGTCGTGCGACGCTTGATGCGCTCTGCCTCAAGGAGCTTGCCTTCTGCTTCAAAATGCTTGAGTTGCTCATCGAGCTCATGCTTGATATTGGCGATGGCGCGCTCCTTTTCATCAGCATTGGTGATGAAGTGCTTTGCCGGGAAGATATAAACGAAGTCTTCTTCGGATATGATGCGTGATGATACGGGATCAATCTTCAAAATACTCTGGACGGTGTTGCCAGTGAAGTCGATCTGATACATGATCGTGTCTGAGACCGGCATGATGTCGACTTTGTTGCCAAGTGCCCGAAACTGCCCGCTCTCAAGGTCGGCATTGGTTCGAGAGAAATGAATGCTGATGAGTCGCTCCATTGCCTCCGTTCGTGAGAGCTTCATGCCTTTTTCAATCTTGAAGTTCGTCTTTTCATATTCAACCGGTGATCCGAGACCATAGATACACGACACTGATGCCACGATGATCACATCATTTCGCGTCAGGAGTGACTGTGTGGATGCATGACGCAGACGATCAATCTCTTTGTTGATCTGGGCATCCTTTTCGATGAATGTATCAGTGACAGGCATGTACGCCTCGGGCTGGTAGTAGTCATAGTATGAGACGAAGTAATGCACAGCGTTCTCAGGAAAAAATTCCTTGAACTCTGATGCCAACTGCGCAGCCAGTGTTTTATTGTGAGCAATCACCAACGTCGGCTTTTGGATTTCCTGGATGACATTTGCCATCGTGAAGGTCTTGCCGGTTGCCGTCGCACCCAGGAGTGTCTGTCGCTCGTATCCCTTTTTGATACCAGTAATCAATGACTTAATAGCCTCCGGCTGATCTCCACCTGGTGCAAAGTCACTCTTGAGTTTAAACTTTCCTTCTCGCATATTTCCATACTAGCATAAATAAAAAGCCGCCGGTTAGGCGGTTTTACTTTTCGTATACTTTTCCAAAAACTCCTTTTTATACTCAAAAAATGTATCGTTCAAAATTGATTCGCGGATTTTTTCTACCAGGCGCAATATAAAGTGCAGGTTATGAATCGATGCGAGCGTTGCCGACGCGATCTCATCTGCTCGAAAGAGATGCGCGAGGTATGCACGAGTATGATGCGTGCAGGTGTAGCAGGTGCAGCCTTCGTCGAGCACCGTGAAGTCATCCACAAACCGCGCATTTTTGATATTGAGACGGCCATTTGCCGTATGGAGTGTGCCATGACGAGCCATGCGCGTCGGTGCAATACAGTCAAAGAGATCGCAGCCGGCTTCGACAGCATTGAACAAATCAAGTGGTTCACCAATACCGAGTAGGTGTCTAGGTTTATCTTCAGGGAGAATCGCATTCACCCATCCAACAGCAGTACCAATATCATCCTTCGTAAATGATCCGCCGATACCATAGCCATCAAATGGCAGCGCACCGAGATCTCTCGCTGCTTGCTCACGCAAATCTTGGAATCGCCCACCCTGAATCACCCCAAAGAGTGACTGCTGTTTCTCCATATCAAGCTCTTCATGTCGTGCAAGTGAGCGCTTCGCCCATTCATAGGTACGTGCGAGGGATTTCTGCTGATACTCATAGGGCGCGCTCGGGCTCGTGCATTCATCAAAGGCAAAGATCATATCCGCTCCGAGCTTCCACTGTGCTTCCATCGAACTCTCCGGTGTAAAGAGGTGGGAACTACCGTCGAGGTGCGACTTGAATGTCACCCCCTCATCAGTGACTTTGGCGAGCTGCCCTTTGGTTGCAGATATATCTGACACCTCGTCCCCTGTCGCAACTTTGGATACTGAGGTACCAAATGCCGCACCGAGAGAGAACGCTTGGAACCCACCGCTGTCTGTCATCGTGGGTCCATGCCAGTCCATAAATTTCCCAAATCCCCCAGCTTTCACCACAATATCAGCACCTGGCTGCAGATAGAGATGGTACGTATTTGCAAGCACCACTTGTGCACCGAGACTGCGTATCTGTTCAGCGGTCAACGCCTTCACGGCTGCTTTGGTACCGACCGTCACAAAAGCCGGCGTTTGGATCACGCCATTTTTTGTCTCGATCGCACCTGCTCGTGCAAGCGTCCCGTCTATCTTTTTTTCTATCGTAAATTTGAGCATGTTACTTTCTTATAACATATAACTATCAGCTTCGATAACACATTCGAAAAAAGACACGCATAAAAGTCTGCTGACTTTTTGCTATTCTCGCGCCAGTCGCGCTTGCGAAATGTCTTTTTTCGAATGTGTTCTCTACGCTTGCGTTTATCAAAGTGAAGTCAGTGCACTCATTCAAATGCCTTGCGCAAGCGCGACTGGCGCGAGCAGAGCGATTTTTCAGCAGAAAAATACGTGTGCATTTCAATGAGTGCACTGACGAAACCTTCACAACTCTTACCGAACTATCACCCACTTGAGTGCTTGGAGATTGACTGGTGCCTTTGCAAGCAGTCGCTGAAACGGATCACGAGGATCAGTCACAATCTTCTCAATGCGGGCAAGATTTGCGACATGAATCGACTGCTGCGCAATCAATCCACCCACTTCAAACTGCACATCCCTCGGCATACGGACCTCATACTCTCCTCCACCACGACCAATCAACGTCACCGTCACCTCACTCCCTACACTCGTCCCTGGAGTTTCGCGATCAGGAGCGCTATAGAGTAGTACTGTCGCTGTCGTTGGGGTCACCGCAGATACCGTGCCAAGCGCCACACTATCAAATGCGTACGCAACCTGACCTTCAGCAATACCCGCATCGCTTCCCCCGTCCACAATGATCGTGTCATAGAAGCTACGGTTTGGTTCGGTGAGCACATGCGCAAGTATACCTTTGGGCTCAACACCGCGACCAAGCTCAGCCTTCAGTGCGGCATTTTCATGTGCAAGCACACCCAGACTTGAAAGCTGCGCATCATATGATGCAACCGTTGTTTCAAGCTCCGTCACCCGGCGTATCAGTCCATGTCTTGAGAGAAATACATGCCCAACATCTTCACCGGTTATCGCAGGTATCGTGGTGACAATACGAGGAGCAAGTGATCGAAGGACAAGCCATATGCAGAGTACAACCGCCACACCTCCAACTCCCCACAAGATCAGAGGATGTTTTGATCGTTTTCGAGCTGGATATGTATTAAATGGCGACATTGTCATCAATAGAAAGGAGTACGCCTTTGTACATATCAAAATTTTCAAGAATAATACCAGTACCACGCGCAACTGCAGAGAGCGGATCTTCGGCAATAAATACCGGAAGCTTCAGCTCATCCTCAACAAGCTTCGAAAGTCCATGCAAGAGTGCACCTCCTCCGGTCAGGAGGATCCCATTCTTCAAAACCTCAGAGACCATTTCAGGAGGTGCAGTCTCAAGCACTTCGCGAATACCTGCCACAAGGAGTGACACGGGGCGAGCCAATGCTTCACGAATATCACCATCCGTCACCATGAGTGCACGAGGAAGTCCTGTGGTGAGATCACGCCCGCGCACTTCAAGCTCTGAGTAGTCGGTCTCGATAGCACTACCGAGTCCAAGCTTCACATCCTCTGAGGTCGGCTCACCCACGAGCAACTTGAACTCATCACGCAAGTATTCCATCACACGAGCATTGAGATGATCACCCGCCACGCGCAGGTTGAGCGAGCGCACCATACCACCAAGCGCAATCAGTGCGATGTCAGTCGTACCGCCGCCGATATCCACAATAAATGTCGCGGTTGGCGCAAGTACTGGAAGTCGTACCCCGATCGCTGCAGCCATCGCTTCCTCCACAAGGTACACTTCACGCGCACCAGCATCGATTGCCGCATCATACACCGCGCGCATCTCAACATTGGTGATACCCGACGGGACCCCGATCACCACACGCGGACGAAAGAACTTGGGTGATAACTTCTCAGCATTCCGGATAAAGTAGGCAAGCATTTCCTCTGTGATTTCAAAATCAGAGACCACACCCTCTACCAGAGGACGCACTATTTTGATATGCCCTGGAGTCTTGCCCCACATCTTTTTTGCTTCATGACCAACGGCGACGATCTGTGATGTCTTTTGGTTGACCGCAACAATAGACGGCTCATTGATGACCACGCCGTGCCCTTTTAAATACACGAGCGAGTTGGCGGTCCCCAGATCGATGCCGATATCATTTGAGAAGCGACGGTAGAGGTTCTTGAGCATAAAGGTTATGCGAAGCGTTCTACAAGTGATGCGATCGACACTATTTCGGATTCTTTTGCAGTGCGAAGTTTGTATTCGAGCCCACCTGCGGCAATACTTCGCTCGGAGATGACGATGCGGTGCGGAATACCGATCAAGTCACTGTCAGCAAACTTCTCACCAGGACTTACACCGATACGATCATCCCAAAGTACTTCAACACCATACTTCGTAAGCTCGTCATAGACTTCTTGCGCCCTGCCTTGAACTGTCTCGCCAAGTGAGAGCAAGTGAATCTTGAATGGCGCGATAGATTCAGGCCATACGATACCTTTGTCATCAGCAAACTTTTCAACGACAACACCCATCACACGAGTAATACCGATACCATATGAACCAAGATGTACGTGCTGTTTTTCTCCTTTTTCATTCGTAAAGTGAAAGTCCGTGTCTTCACTTTTTTGAGTACCAAAATTAAAAATGTTTCCAACCTCTGCAGTCTTTACCATTTCAAGTTCTTCACGAGTAACACCAAGATCAGCAAGTGTCTCATCATTGAGCACTTCTTCGTTGATAGCGATATTTTTGCCTCGGTGGAGATAGATCACATCCTCACCTGCTTCACAGATAGTTTGAAATTCGTGACTGAATTGTGTGAATGCTCCACCAGAAGCAAACGTTACATATGTGTCAGCACCAATCCCGATACGTGCGTAAATTTCGTTGTACGCATCAATCGTCGCCTTATAAAACGCTTCGTGCTGCTCAGCGTCGATACTACATGAGTACATATCCTTCATCACAAATTCACGACCGCGCATAATGCCGCTTTTTGCTCGAAGCTCGTTGCGGAGCTTTGTTTGAAATTGATAGACATTGATCGGCAGATCTTTGTAGCTTGTGAGGTACTGTTTGACCATCTCGATGATTGCTTCTTCGTGTGACCAGCCAAAACCAACCTCAGTGTCATCCTTGAGCTTAGACTTAAACCAGACATCAACCACTTCATCACTCCAACGCCCCGTTCCTTCCCAGGTGCTTTTCTTTTGGAGACTACTCATGATGAGCTCTTGCCCACCAATCTTGTCCATTTCTTCTCGAACGATCTTTTTGATGTTCTCAAGTACACGAAGACCAAGCGGTGTATAGACGTACACACCAGCCATGACTTTGTAGACATACCCTGCACGGATCAGTAACTGCGCATTCTTCGCTATTTCGTCAGAAGGCGCTTCTTTGCGGGTTTTGGTAAATAGGTGGCTTTGGCGCATAAAAGTACCTTTATAATGCCACAGAAAGGCAAATAAAAAAAGCTCTATTGCCAAAATACGTTGTAAATGTTAGATTAAGTCGTCCAAAACGGACGAAATTATTCAGAAATTAAGGCTTGTTCTCCCTTATGGGAGCCGGGATGTCGAAATCCTTACACGCAAGCCTGCTACAGATTGTTATGAAAAACACCCATACAGCCGAGACCCTCATGGAGGCCGGCGTACACTACGGCTACTCACGTACCCGTCGCCACCCAACCGTTAGTCCATTTATTTATGGTCAGAAAAACGGCGTGGATATTATCAACCTTGACCGCACTATGCCTGCGATCGAAGCAGCAGCAAAGTTCGTGGCTGAGCTCGGCGCAGCTGGCAAGACCGTACTGTTCGTTGGTGTGAAGCCAGAAGCTCGCGCATCAGTGATCGAGGTCGCATCTACTCTTCATCAGCCAATGGTGACCGAACGTTGGATCGGTGGCATGCTCACCAACTTCCCTGAGATCAAGCGTCGTATTCAAAAGCTTGAGGATATCCGCGAAAAGCAGGTATCAGGTGAGCTCGCAAAGTACACCAAGAAAGAGCAGCTCCTCATCGCGCGCGAACAGGCTCGCCTCAACAAATACTTCAGCGGTCTCGTTGGTATGTACAAAATGCCTGACGCAGTCGTTGTTGTAGACTCCAAAAAGGAGCACATCGCTATTGCAGAAGCTCGCAAGATGCACATCCCGGTGATCGCCATCGGTAACACTGACTGTTCAGTTCGTGCGATCGACTACCCTATCGTTGCAAACGACGGTTCTTCATCGTCTATCGCGGCAATCCTTGGTATACTTAAGGACGCGTTTCAGAAGTAGCTTCCACTACGATACGGATATCTTCTCGAAACACGCGCATATTTTTGTGCTCAAAAATTGCTATTCTCGCCCCAGTCGGGCTTGCGAAATGTGTTTCTCAAAGACATCCGTCTCATAGTGTCAAACACTTCCGTACTTTTATTATCAAACATATATAATAGGCACCAACATCACATGGTGCGAGAAAACCCTCTGGAGGCCTGACTGAGGCCGCAAGGAGACATTTTTCAGCAGGAAAATGTTGTGGTTTTCGAGTACTATGTGATGTTGGTGTAAAGTAATCACTCATATGGCAATCACCACCGAACAAGTAAAAGAATTGCGAGACAAGACCAGTATTTCCGTCATGCAGTGCCGCAAGGCCCTCGAAGAAGCTGATGGTGACATGGAAAAAGCACTGATCATCCTCAAAAAGAAAGGATCAGAGGTAGCTGAAAAGAAATCAGACCGTGAAGCAGCTGATGGCCGCATCTTCATCAAGAATGACGGTGCGCGTGCAGTTGTACTCTCACTCTCATGTGAGACTGACTTCGTTGCACAGAACCAGGACTTCATCGATGCTGGAAACAAGCTCGTTGAGATCGCATGGACTGATGGCGTAGATGCTGCAAAAGAACAGGCAGCAAGTGTGACCAACGATGTTGTCCTCAAGATCGGTGAGAACATCAAGCTTGCCGATGTCAGTATCGTCGATGGCGGTACTATCGGCGCATACACCCACTTCAACGGCAAGAGCGGTGCAGTGGTCGTACTCACTGGTGGTACTCCAGAGGTTGCAAAGGATATCGCTATGCACGTTGCGGCAATGAAGCCTGTCTACCTCGCTTCAAGTGAGATTGACGAAGCATCAAAGGCATCTGTCATCGAAGTCCTCAAAAAAGAAGTTGATGAGAGTGGTAAACCTGAGGATATCAAGGCAAAGATGCTCGAAGGCAAGATTGCCGGATACTTCAAAGAACAGACATTGAACGACCAGGCATTCTTTAAGGCTCCTGAAAAAACGATCGAACAGTATGCAAAAGAAAACGGCGCGACAATCGCCAAGTTCATGTTGTATACTATCAGCGCATGATAGTAGTATTGATAGTCTTTCTTGGTATCGGCCTCATTAGCACCTGGCTCCTTGCAATGTACATATGGTGGAAACAAGAGCAAGGCCTCACGTTTGCCCCTGTAAGCTTGGACGAGACAATTGTCCCATTATCTGATAAGATGACACGTATCGCCCGTCGGAAATGGTACCTTACCCTTCTGTATGGCAAAAAAGCAGCCAGCTGGAATGCCCGCCATCTCACTGATCTGTTCTATGCGATATTCCCAAGCGCCAAAGCTGCATTTGCCAAACGAGATGCACTCACTGGCCTCAAGGACGGTCCCTCGTCATACTTTCTCAAGACCATCTCCGAGAAAGACAAGAAAAAGTAATCACCACATCCGCTTCGGCGGAGAATGCTGGAATGCTCCCCGCCTGCAAAAGCTATGCTTTAGCATTGCGGGCAGGAGTTGGTAGAATATATCTATGTTTTATACTTATGTTCTCCGCAGTATTAAAGATGATAAATTCTATATTGGTTTTTCGTCTGATCTAAAGAAACGTCTCATAGAACACACAAACGGTCTTGTAGAAGCAACAAAGTCTAGACGCCCCGTTGAATTAGTGTATTATGAAGCATGCCAATCTAAGGAAAAAGCGATTGCACGAGAGAAATCGCTCAAAACTGGATTTGGTAGAAAATATCTTAAAGATAGATTGTAAAATCAATATATGCCGGAATAGCTCAGTTGGTAGAGCTCCCGTTTTGTAAACGGGTGGTCGTCGGTTCGAGCCCGACTTCCGGCTCACGCAATCCATTACACATATAAAAAACCCTTACTATTTACAATAGTAAGGGTTTTGTGTTTCTTGCTTTAGTGTACTAATTTCTTGGAATCTTCAAGCATCTCATAAATGACTGGACAAAGACTTCTTATGCCTGCCATTATCCGTACATGACCTCCGTAGCACTTAACTTCATCAAGTAATGCAATAAGGTCAGCAAGCTGTTTTTTGAGCAAATCCAACTGATCATCATCAAATGTACTAGAAGCAAATGAATTAACTAATGTAAGTGCTTCTTCAAGATTTGAACCCCATACAATTTGTCGTTTATTTTTTGAAATAGTGACAACTTCTGATAATGGAGCATGGTGGATGAATGGCAAGATTTTTAAAAACTTACTTAGTTCTGAAGAATAAGATCTTTTTAAACTAAGAATTAATTTCCAATTCCTGCATTCTTCTTTTTCAATGATTTCTTGAATCATGCGATCGATTTCTTTTTCACGATCAGCTTTTATTTGATTAAATTCATTTTGCTCTTTAAAAAGAGCAGCAGTTTCAGCTTTTTTAGTTCTATTCAGTATCTTTATTTTTATAGATAATACAGATACTACTACCGCTCCCACTATCGAAAAAAGAAACTTTTCCGTACCGACAAAATTACTCCAAAATTCCGGATATTTTTTCCATATAAACAGAAAAATTCCTGAGATAACAATCGGTACAGAGATCAATGAAATTCCATTGATGATGCGTTTTGCAAACGTGATACGTTCGCTGTTGTTGATGTTCATTTGTAACTATTTTTTTGTATAAGAACTCAGACGTATTCCTTTGCTTTTAATCGCAAGTGTCATTTCCATGACTTTTATGTGGCGCCTGATAACCCCACAACTTGTATCTAATATAACATATTAATAGTATAAAGTCAATACCTATATAGTATCCTTATTGAGAAACCTTTTTTGCAGCAGTACTTGCCATAGGAACTTTCACCGGATTGGTCACTTCTTTTGGAAGCAAGGTTTTGACTTGGTCTACTGTTTGAAAGCCTGAAACAGTTTTACCATTCACGACAAGTGCTGGGAGTGTATCCCCTGCCTGCCCTTCAGGAGCGGACGAGCCTATCTTATAAATCGACGTAAGTGCCTTGATGGTGGAGAGGTCGAGGTTGTAGTCAAATGAGTACACACGAACTTGTGGATACTGCTGACGGATTGCATCAAGCACATAGCCCTGCTTTACACAGTCATTACATGCATCCTTGCTGCCATAGAAGTACAGTATGGTCACCGGCATCTGCTTGCAGCGCTCGCCGATACGTTTGTTGAGGAGGAAGTCTTTGACTTCAAGGATGGTGTACTGCTTCTTCAAAAGATCAATCTCATCTTTGTTTGCTACGTTCTGTTCGGCATATGAGATCTTGTCAGCAAGTGATGCAATCTCTGTCGAAAAGATAGAACTGTTGAGATCCTGACATGAGAGCTCTTCAAGCAATGAAAACTGTGTTTCTGATGAGAGAATATCCACCGCAACCTTGTTCTGAATGTCCTTGACCTCATTGAGCTTGCGAGTATTAAAGTACGAGCTCATGTACGACGCACTGAAAAAAAGCGCACACGTAATAAGAAAGACATAAAAATATTTGCGGAATCCTTGCATAGCATTATCGCCACGCTGGCTGGCGGCGTCCCCAAATTGTATTCCATACTGCCTTCAAAAGCCAGAATGGTGCGATCAGACTATAGATGATGATATAGGGCAAGACATGCCAGTTGAGCTTCTTTTTTTGCCCCGTGATGGTGGTGCCTGCAATGATTGAAAATATAACCAGTCCGTAGATCAGAATTCCAACAAATACGATTGTGCGCGTACTGATAAAGAATGCATCAAAATGAAAACTGATAGACGAATTCCAACCAACAATGGAGAGCTCGGTGATTTTCTTGATGAGAAAAATGACAAAGTTGTATGCAAGAGCGAATGACATATACACCACAGCAACGATCGAGATGATACCTGATGGCAATGTAAAGAATGAGAAATTGCCATGCTTGGTCTTGAAGATAAGGCGACGATAGTCGATAGTGTTCTGAATGAAGCCATAGATCCACCGTAGGCGTTGCTTATAAAGCTTCTTGACCGTATCAGGCGAGCTCGTGTAGACGATGGATTGGTGCGAATGGTAAATGCGCATGTGATGCTCCTGCATGCGATATGCGATCTCCTGATCCTCAGTACCGTGTGCTTTCCTGAATTTACCGATGATCTCAAACACTTCCTTGCGGAATATCGAAAACGGCCCCGGTGTCACATGAATCGCGTTCATGAATGAGAGCATTTTCTTGTTGTAGGCGGACATGTTGTACTCGACGCGCTGGGCGTACTGAAGTAGATTTTTTGGATTGTGAATAATCATGCTTGGAGCAGTCGCCATGATATCCGGATGATTGTTGAATGCATCCACCATCCATTTGAGCGCATCAGGCATCACAAATGAGTCAGCATCGAGACAGCCGATCAGGTCAGCATCGGTATGCTCAATACCGAAGTTTACGGCGGTGTGCTTACCTCCGTTTTCCTTTTGGAAAATACGAACCCGAGGATTGTCTTTGTACTTTAAAATTTCACTCCATGTCGTATCGGTCGAGCCGTCGTCAACCACAATCACTTCGAGTTTGTCAGACGGATAGTCAAGCGCAAGGAGTGATGCGACCGTACCATGAACAGTCTTTTCTTCATTCCAGCAAGGCACAATGATGGCGACTTTCGGATAATGAGTAAGTGTCGGCACCGGCATTCCTGCAACAGCCTTGAGATCCTTGCGACGCTCAAAAAACGTCACGAGCATGAAAATCTGCACGTAAATCGCGAGAAAGGTGATACTGTACGTGACGATTTCGCCAATGGGCATGAGACATCACTATACCAAAAAAAGCCCTTCTTTTCAATGGGTTCGACATCATGATGGACTGCGCTATACTTGTGTCATGGAACCACAAAATACCCCACCAAACACTACTGAACCAACCCAAAAGA
>JAMIGL010000011.1:0-11574 GCA_035905735.1 Minisyncoccota bacterium
GTCAGCCACTCCAGACACTCTATGTCAAGGATTGGAATCTTGGGGCAGAATATGCGGCAATCGTGATGCAAGAGTTGAATGTAAAGTCTGTTGTCGCAGGAGAGGAAACAAAGTTTGATACAACTATCACTCCCGAACTCAAACTCGAAGGTGAGTATCGTGAGCTCGTGCGTACCGTCCAAGACATGCGCAAAGACAAAGGTCTCGCACCGTCTGACAGTATCACTCTCACACTTCCAGCAATGTACGATGCTATCGTACATACGTTTGGTGATGATTTGAAAAAGACGGTGGGTGCAACGGAGGTTTTGGTTGGCGGGGAAGCTGTTACACTTAGCTAATATGAAAACAGCAATCATCGTTCACGGATGGCCTGACAAGCAAGAATTCTTTGATCCAGCTACGCCGTCACCATCAAACAATCAGTGGCTGCCATGGCTTCAAAAAGAGCTTGGTATGAAGGGGTGGAGTGCTCAGACACCAGAAATGCCTGATGCGTATGAGCCCAACTACGAAAAATGGAAGTCAGTATTTGAACAGTTTCGCCTTGATGAAGACACCGTGCTTGTCGGTCATAGCTGTGGTGGCGGGTTCTTGGCTAGGTATCTTTCAGAACATTCGGTACAAGTAGGGAAGGTTGTCTTGATCGCACCATGGATTGATCCAGCCGGTGAATTGGGAGAAGGGAATGATTTTTTCAAATTTTCCCTGGATACAGATCTTGCTTCAAAAACAAAGGGTGTCACCATGTTTTATTCAACTGATGACGATGCGGTGATTTTGCAAAGTGTCGATGCACTCAAGAAAATCGAAGGTATTGAGCTTCGCGAATTTTCTGACAAAGGACATTTCTGCATTGATGGTGGGGTAAGAGAATTCCCCGAACTCCTTGAAGAGCTAGAAACATAAAAACAGCCGACGTTTGTCGGCTGTTTGGTTAGAGGATAATTTCTACAGGTTTCAGTTCAATCCCAATCTGTTGGTTCTCCGTACTCATTGCATGGAGCTCTTTTGTCGCAGCGTGCATATGGATCATACCAACCTTTTTTTGTACGGATAGTTCGATCAGTACGGCATCTGGTTTTTCGGGGGTACTTCCAATGAAAAACGCATCACACTGTATGTTACCAAAGTGTTTTTTCAGTATTGCGGTTACTTTTTTCAGAAATGCACTTCTTTTACTTTCAAGTGAAAGCGTTGATTTTTTTCGCTTATCATACAAGATTTTTAACTTTACATTACTCATGGTGTAGTTGTTTTTTGCCAGTACTATACCTGTCACAGAGGATCAGTCAACCATGTGTTAGAATTTCCAGGCAATGCACACCATCCATCACACACCCGCAGTGATACTTAAAAGTGCCGCATTTGGCGAGGCCAACAAGCGTGTCTGGCTCCTGACCAAGGAGTTTGGGCTCATTGTCGCGGCAGTGCAGGGGGTGCGCAAGGCGGGTGCCAAGCTCCAGGGGCACCTTGTGGACTACGCATTCATCAATGCGGATCTGGTGCGCGGCAAGGAAGTCTGGCGACTCATCAGTTGTGAGCTTGTGCATAACCCGCTTGCCGCAAATACGACACTTCCGCTTGCACGAAGCTATGTGCGGACGCTGACATTGCTTGAGCGCTTTTTGCTCGGGGAGGGTGATCATGTCGAGCTCTATGCGCATGTGACCGAGATAGCAACGCTCATAGCGCGCACTGATATCGATGAGCGACTCTTTGATACGCTTTCACTCTGGAGAGCTATTGCAATCCTTGGATACGTCGCCGTCGAGGAGGGGGATGAGGCATTGCTTTATGCACCATTTGATCAAGCGCTCAGCATGATGGACGATACACGCATCAAGTCGTTCATCGCTACGGTCAATACATCCATCAAGGAAAGTCAGTTGTAGCGCATGGTTGTGCACTTCTCTGGTATAATTGATGCACTATGTCTGATGAAATAGATCATATCGGTGATTTGCAGCAGCGCCTCTACGCGCGTGATCCTGAAAGTATTCCCAAGCGAAAGTTCGGGATCTTGCGGCCGATCAAACAAAACGTCACTTCGACATGGGGTGAGACCGAAGTGCCGCATGAGCGCGCCCGCCACCCCAAACTCTCGGCGGGGTACAAACGCCTTTTCATATTTTCGTTCATCTTTTTTATTGTTGGACTCGGCATTGCGCTGTACTCCATCTATCATGGTTCGGTCACACTCTCAAGCAAGAATGTCGAGGTTGCTATTTTGGGCAACTCGTTTGTGGCGGGCGGGGAAGAGCTTCCGATACAGATCGAAATCACCAACAAAAATGCGGTTGATCTCACCAATGCGCTTTTGTTGATCGACTATCCGCGAGGGGCAACTGATCAGAGTGGCAGTGATGTGGTCCGTATTGAAAAACAGCTCGGTACGATACCGTCAGGCAAGACCAAGAGTGAAGAGATATCCGTCATTCTGTATGGTGAACAAGGACTCAGTAGGAATATCAAGGCGCGCGTCAGCTATCAGCTCGCAGGCTCAAGCTCGACCTTTCAGCGGGAGCAGGACTTTGCGGTGATGATCAGCTCGTCTCCGGTGACGCTCACGGTCGATGGTCCGACTGCCATTGTTGCAAGTCAGCCGTTCACACTCACGATTCGCAACAGTTTCAACGGTGACAAGTCGCTCGCCGATGTCATCACTCGTGTCGAGTATCCCAATGGCTTTGTCTTTAAGTCTGCAGAGCCTGCGCCTGTATCCGGCAACAATGTCTGGTCACTTGGCGATCTCGAAAAGGGTACCGAACGCATCATCCGGATCCAAGGTCGTCTCATGGGTGAAGAAAATGATGAAAAAGCCTTTCGTATCTATACCGGGACACCTGAGAGTGCGACAGATCGTCGGCTCGCGGTTACCTTTAACTCAGTACTTCAGTCAGTCGTGCTTGCGCAGCCATTCATCAGTGCTGATATTTCGATCAATGGTCAGACAGGTGATGTGATCCCGATTTCGGTAGGGAGTGAGGTCAACGGTATCATTCGATGGAGAAACAACTCACCGCTCTCAGTCATTCGACCGCTCTTCACGCTTTCTCTTCCCGTTGATGGTGTTGCTATTGATGGTCTCAAGGTGCCAAACGGATACTACAATGCGCTTGATCGAACGCTTACATGGACACCGGAGTCTGATGCTTCGATTACAAGTATCGCGCCGGGACAAGAAGGTGAGTTCGCGTTCAGCTTTCCTACGAAGCCTGTCGGTCCGACCGCAAGTGATATGTCGTTTGCGCTCTCAGTGTCAGGAGTCTTTCCAGATCGAGACTTTTTCCAGCAATCAATCGATATGATTGACCAAAAGACCGTCCGCTTTGCTTCGACACTGCAGTTTGCGGCACAGTCCTTGTACTCGGTCGGTCCGATCAAAAACAGCGGCCCGTATCCACCAAAGGCAGACACCGAGACGGCATATACACTGACATGGACGGTGCGTCCGTCTGAGAATGCGCTCACCAATGTTCAGGCGACAGCCACGCTTCCAACGGATGTGACATGGGCGGGAGTGATTGTTCCGCAGTCTGAGCTTGTGACGTACAACACTGACACGCGAGTTGTGACATGGAATATCGGCACCTTGCCAAAGGCGACCGGTTCTGCACTTCAGAAAAAGACCGTTTCGTTCCAGGTGAAGTCTCGCCCGACACGCGCAGCGGTGGGTACGGACGTGACACTGCTCGGACAGACGGTGGTCAATGCAACGGACAGTGTTGCCAATGCACCGCTTACGACGACCCGCCCCGCACTTACCACAAGACTTGATAGTGACCCTGTCTATACCCCGGGGAACGAGCGTGTGCTACCATAGGGGCTATATGAACGCATCAATGGAACAACTCATCAGTCTGTGCAAGCGCCGTGGCTTTATTTTTCAAGGATCTGAGATCTATGGGGGACTTGCGGGTACTTGGGACTATGGTCCACTCGGTATCGAGCTCAAGCGCAATATTCAGAACCTGTGGTGGAAGACCTTTGTGACTGACCGCGAGGATATGTACGGTGTGGATGCGGCTATCCTCATGAACCAGAATGTCTGGAAGGCATCAGGACATGTTGGTGGATTTTCTGATCCGTTGGTTGAATGCAGTAACTGCAAATCAAGATTCCGTGCAGACCATCTCGAAGGTGATAGTTGTCCGACATGTAAAAAAGCTGACACACTTGGTGAAGCTCGCCAGTTCAACATGATGTTCAAGACGACTGTTGGTGCACTTGAAGACGCGGATAGTATCGCATACCTCCGTCCGGAGACTGCGCAGGGTATGTTTGTGAACTTCAAAAATGTTGTCGATAGTATTCATCCCAAGCTTCCGTTTGGTCTCGCACAGATTGGTAAAGCATTTCGCAATGAGATTGCGCCTCGTGACTTCATTTTCCGCTCACGTGAATTTGAACAAATGGAGATCGAGTATTTTGTGAACGAAGAACACTGGAAGGATCGCTTTGAAGATTGGCGTGTATCCGTGCATGCATGGATCGCATCGCTCGGTATTCCTGTTGACAAAGTCCATGAGCTTGAAGTTGCAGAAGGAGATCTCGCACACTATTCAAAGCGCACGATTGATTTTGAATTTGATTTTCCATTTGGTCGCAAGGAGCTCTATGGTCTCGCATATCGCACCAACTTTGATTTGAACACGCATGCCACCGCAAGTACGGTGCCGCTCTATGTCGTCGAAGATGAAACAGGGGGGAAGGTAACACCGCACTGCATTGAGCCATCGTTCGGTGTTGATCGTACTGTACTCGCAGTACTCGCAAGTGCATATCACGAAGAAGGTGAGGGTGCTGATACTCGTGTCATTCTCAAGCTTCCTGCAGTGCTTGCACCATACAAGGCTTGCGTATCACCACTGCTCAAAAACAAGCCCGAGCTCGTCGAAAAGGCACGCATACTCTACAGTGCTCTCAAGAAAGTGATGGGCTCCGTCGCCTGGGATGACAACGGCAACATTGGCAAGCGCTATCGTCGGCAGGATGAGATTGGTACACCGTTTTGTATCGTGGTTGACTTTGATACGCTCGGTGAGAACCCAGACCTCCTTGATACGGTCACTGTGCGTGATCGTGATACCGGAGCACAGGAGCGTGTCGCAATCGAAGCACTTCCTGCATACCTTAACGAACGAATGCGATAGTCATATGAAAGCGCCGACCATCACGACACTTCCAAACGGTCTGCGTATCGTGCTCGCGCCACGTGCCGAAGCTACTACTGCAACAGTACTCATATTGGTCGGGACGGGGAGTGAGCATGAAGCAGTGAGTGAAAAGGGGCTCTCGCACTTTCTTGAGCATATGTATTTTAAGGGTACTACGCTTCGACCAACCTCACACATCATAAGTTCAGAGCTTGATGCACTCGGCGCAGTATCAAATGCATTTACCTCACAGGAGTACACTGGCTACTACGCCAAGGGGAACCCAAAACATGTCACTACTTGTATTGATATATTGAGTGATATATATCTCAACTCGACATTTCCTGAAGCTGAAATAGAAAAAGAGCGTGGTGTCATCATCGAGGAGATCAACATGTACGAGGACAACCACCGCTACAAAGCCGTGGAGACCGTACTATCTCTGATGTATGGGGATCAGCCTGCGGGATGGCCGACACTTGGTACCAAAGAAACAGTGACCTCATTTTCTCGTGCAGACTTCATCAGGTACAAGGACATGCACTACCATGCAGCAAATACAATCGTTGTTGTTTCGGGGTTGGTTGATGAGGAGGTAGTGCGGCTGCATGTTGAGCGGGCATTTGCAGATATCAACGAGCGTCCATCCACTCGCAAAAACCCTGTCATCGTTTCTCAAGACACGATCCGTGTCAAAGTCGTCAATCGTCCGATTGATCAGGCGCATCTTGCGATCACCTTTCATTCGGTACCACTCGGACATCCGTCGTATGCGACGGCGCAGCTTGTGGGCGGTATTTTGGGCAGCGGTATGAGCTCGCGGTTGTTTCAGAGGCTTCGTGAGGATCTCGGGGTTGCATATTCGGTGGAGGCAGGGCAGGAAGGGTTTACTGACCATGGCGTCTTTGGTATCACCTGTGGTATCGACAAGGCCCGTGTCAATGAGACGGTTCGCGCACTTGCAAAAGAGTTTGCCATGCTCAAGGAGACATTTGTATCTTTGGAGGAGCTCACCAAGGCACGTGACTACATGCTCTCGATGATGCGTATCGGGCTTGAGACGACTGATGAGGTGGCGGGATTTTATGGCGGGCAGCTTATTTTGGGGCAGCCGATGCGGACACCGGAGACTATCACCGATGAGTATATGGCGGTGACGCCCGAGATGATTCGGTCATTTGCACAGGAGCTCTTTGTCGGGGTGCATGCGACCGTGGCACTTGTCGGCCCCTTTGAGGCTACAGATCTGGATAGTTCACCGATTGCTTCCTTGTAAGTGATACGTTTGCGGTGTACCATATCACTATGTCCGAAAGCCGCTCAATCCGTATCACCAACGACACCATCATTCGCACGTTGTGTATTGTATTTGGGGCGTACCTTTTGTTTGAGATCAGGGATATTCTGATCCTGGTGATTGTCGCTGTGGTCATCGCGTCGTTTGTCGAGCCTGGTGTTCAGGCGCTCAGAAAATACAAGATGGATCGTTCGCTCTCCGTACCGGTCATTTTTGCACTGGTTGTCACATTTCTCGTTGCAATTTTTTATGCATTTGTTCCTATCGTCATTCGCGAACTCTCCGGAATGATCACATTGCTGTTGGGGTACTTGCCTGATGCGTCCCCAATATCGACTGACTCCATCGAAGGGGCAAGTCAGTTTGTCTCAACGATTGCTGACAACTCATCACTCACTGACATATTGGCAAATGTGAAGAACGCCACCGCGCTACTCTCACAAGGCGCGACCAGTATCATTGGTTCGACATTCGGCGGGGCGGTCAATGCAATCCTGGTGATCGTCATGGCGTTTTATCTCGCAATCCAAGAAGACGGTCTTGCGACATTCCTTCGTATCCTCACCCCAAAGAAGCATGAGAAATATGTCGTGGGTCTGTGGCTTCGTACCCAGTACAAGATCGGACTCTGGTTCAAGGGGCAGCTGTTGCTTGCACTTATCATGGGTGCTATCACGTTTGTGGTGTTTGCATTACTCGGTGCGCAGTACGCATTCTTGATCGGTTTGATCACTGCTATTGCCGAGCTTGTGCCGTTTGGTGTTATCTTTGCTTCGGTGCCGGCAATCCTCTTTGCGGTGATTGATGGCGGTGTGTTGCTTGGTGTGAAGGTGATGGTGTTTTATATTATCCTGCAGCAGCTTGAGAGCTATGTACTCTCACCGGTTGTCGCGCGTCGGGTGGTGGGGGTTCCGCCGCTTGTCGTCTTGCTTGCCTTTTTGATCGGTATTACACTTGCTGGATTCTGGGGTGCGATCATTGCAATGCCTGTTGCAGTCTTTGTGCTTGAGTACATGAGTGATATCGAAAAGCGCAAGCTCATTCCTGTTACGCAGAACCTTCCCGAATAACTTTTCCTATGAACAAACCATTTTACATAACGACCACGCTTCCATACGTGAACAATGATCCGCACGTTGGCTTTGCCATGGAGATCATCCGTGCAGATGCCATTGCTCGCTTCAAAAAGGAGCAGGGCTTTGATGTCTTTTTTAACACTGGCACTGATGAGCATGGACTCAAGCTCTATCAGGCTGCCGCAAAAGAGGGAATCCCTGTGCAGGAGTACGTTGATCGCTATGCTGCGACGTTTCGTGGACTTGTTGCACTCCTTGGTATTTCACCTGATGCACATTTTATTCGCACGACTGATACGCACCACATCACTGCTGCGCAGGAATTTTGGAAGCGTTGCGCTGATCGTGGCTATATCTACAAGAAAAACTACGAGGCAAAATACTGTGTCGGCTGTGAACTTGAAAAGACAGATAGTGAGCTCAATGATGAGGGGATGTGCCCGATTCATCCTGATAGAGATATCGAAACTATCAATGAAGAAAACTATTTCTTTGCATACTCAAAAGTCGCTGACAAGCTTCAGGCTTTTTATGATGTGACACCTGACTTCGTGATTCCTGACTACCGATTCAATGAGATGAAAGCCTTTTTGTCTCGAGGGTTGCAGGATTTCTCAATCTCTCGCCTCAAGGAGAAGATGCCGTGGGGTATTGCAGTCCCTGGTGACGAAGCACATGTGATGTATGTGTGGTTTGATGCACTTGTGAACTATGTCTCAACACTGGGCTGGCCTGAAGATACACAGACGTTTGAGAAATACTGGAAGGAAGGTACACCAGTGCAGTACTGTGGCAAAGATAACACTCGCCAGCAGTCATCCATGTGGCAAGCAATGCTCCTTGCAGCTGATCTTCCGACATCACGACACATTATCGTCAACGGCTTCATCAACTCGGGTGGGCAAAAAATGTCTAAATCATTGGGGAATGTCATCAGTCCGTATGATGTTGTGAAGGCATTCAAAGATGCCGCAGGAGACCTCTCACATGACGTGCTCAGGTACTACTTGCTTCGTCATATGAACTCGTTTGAAGATGCAGACATGACGATGGATAGTATCAAGGATGCGTACCAGTCGCACCTTGCAAATGGGCTCGGCAACCTCGCATCACGAATACTCACGCTTTCAGCCACACATTGCGATGCATTTGAAGGGCTCCCAAAGACTGAGCTTGGTGAGAAGATTGTCGCTGCATTAGAAGGATTTGATATCCAAAAAGCGATGAACATAGTATGGGAATCTATCGGTGAGCTTGATACAAAGATTGCACTCGAAAAGCCGTTTTCAGTCATCAAGACTGATGTCGAGGAAGGGAAGCGAATGATTGCATTACTTGTGCAGGATCTTTATACGATTGCATCCGTACTCGCACCGTTTATGCCTGAGACATCTCTCAAACTCATCGAGCTCATCCGTGACAATAAAAAGCCTGAGACACCACTCTTTGCACGGCTGGGATAAAAAATGAAAAAAGTATCTCTGTTAAAAAGCATTTCGCAAGCGCGACTGGCGCGAGAATAGCAATTTTTCAGCAGAAAAATATGTGTGGTTTTTAACAGAGATACTTTTTGAATAAATACATATATGAAAACAATAGACACGCACTCACATTTCAATCTCTCTCAATTTGACGCTGATCGCGAGGAGGCGATTGCGCGGATGGTGGATGCGGGTGTCAGTACGATATGTGTAGGGGTAGATGAAGAAACGAGTGCAAAGGCGGTCGCACTTGCAGCCAGTCATGAAAGTGTCTGGGCATGTGTCGGGCAGCATCCGACAGAATGGTTTCAGGAGTTTAACAACGATGCATTTATTTCACTTGCAGGGCAGGGCAAGGTTGTGGCTATCGGCGAGTGCGGACTTGATTATTTCCGTGAACGGGAGCGTGATCATGTACCTGAACAAAAGAAACTGTTTGAGCAGCACATTGCTTTGGCAAAGGAAACTGACCTGCCACTCATGCTTCATATCCGCCCTCAGATAAATACCATGCCTGCCCGCAACGCTTCGCCCGCCGGAAACGCTGTATCTACTGCGGGCCGGCCTAGCGATGCAGGCGGGGACGCGTATGATGACGCACTTGTCATACTCAAGGCATGGAAGGAACAGTGGCCGACGATGCGTGGCACGGCGCATTTCTTTGTGGGCAACATAGAGATAGCGCAGCGATTTTTGGATCTTGGATTTCATATTTCGTTTTCAGGGGTGATCACGATATTTCCCGAGTATGAGGAGGTGGTACGGTATGTGCCGATTGACCGGATACTCTCTGAGACTGATGCGCCGTTTGCAGCTCCGATCCCATACCGAGGTCGGCGCAACGAGCCTGCCTATGTGGCGGAGATTGTCAAAAAAGTCGCTGAAATCAAAGGTATCCCGCTTGAGGAAGCGAGTGCCCAGCTCCTCCAAAATGCCCAACTCCTCTTCAATTTACAAAATGCGTAATCTGGGGTAGTATTGCCCCGTAGCCCCCGTTCGTCCCTCCGGTTTTATCCATGGGATGCATGGTCCGAAGCGGGCTCCCGATTTGTAAAGACAAGCATTTGTCTGCAAATCGTAGTCTTTTAGGATTGTGAGGTACGAAACAAACCGTACAAATCGCAGTCCTTTAGGGCTCATTTAACAAGTAAATTATACTTATTTCTTCTCAAATCTGAGTATATATCCTCTGCGGAACTCGCCTAACGGCTCAGACAGTCCTCGATGACATATACTCAATTTGTTCAGAAATAATTCTTATTCTGATGTCAGAAAAAACAACACGTACGTACGAGCTTGGATACATCTTTGCTCCGACTGTCGTTGAGACAGAAGTGTCAGAGCAGGTAGCCGCACTTACGAGTGCGATCACTGCGCTCGAAGGTACCATCATTAGTGAAGGTGCGACAGAATTCATCGACCTTGCATACACCATGGAAAAGGATGTTGCGAGCAAGAAATTCAAATACAACCAGGGGTACTTTGGTTCACTCAAGTTTGAGGCTGAGCCAAGTGCACTCGAATCATTGAAAAAGACCCTCGATGGTATCATCCCACTCGTTCGGTATATACTTATCAAGACAAGCGCTGAAAACACGATTGTCTTTAAAAAGCCAAAAGTAGAACCAAAGCGAGGTTTTGCAATGGATGTGGAAGAAGAACTCGCGGTCGAGGAAGTCACAGCAGATGATGCTGACGACATGAAAGCAGATCACGAAAAGCTTCCTGATCTTGAAGCAGAAGTAGCAGCGGATAACGCTTCGACCGAAGCATAAATACCAGATTATGTATCTCAACAAAGTACTCCTCATCGGCAATCTTACTCGCGATCCTGAACTCAAGGCGATCGCAACCGGCACCAAGGTAGCGAGCATTTCGATTGCTACCAACCGTGTATGGAAAGACGCACAGGGCGCCCGCAAAGAAGCGACCGAATACCACAACGTCGTGGCATTCGGACGACAAGCGGAAACGCTCGGTCAGTACGCCCGCAAGGGAAGCTCACTCATGATCGAAGGACGACTCCAGACACGAAGTTGGGATGGTCAGGACGGCAAGAAAAACTACCGTACCGAAATCATCCTCGACAACTTCCAGTTTGGTGCCAAGTCCTCAGGCGTGGGTGGTGCACCGAGTGCGGCTCCTGCTGGTATCTCAGACGCAGAAGCTCCGCAGAAGTCAGCTCCCGCAGACCTCGACACCGTCGAGTATCCTGATGAAGAGATCAACCTTGAAGATATCCCATTCTAATTATGAAAAACGACTACTTTAACGCAAACAATATTCGCTTTGTCGACTACAAAGACATCGACAACCTCAAGCGCTTCTTGAACCCAAACGGCCGCATCTTGCCCCGCAAGCGCACCGGTTTGTCAGCCAAGAACCAGCGCATGGTAAGTGAAGCTGTCAAACGCTCTCGCTTCATGGGACTCCTCCCATTTGTCACGTACTAATGCAATACAAAAACCGCCTCGATGAGGCGGTTTTTGTATTTCTTATAAAGTATAAAAGTTACGCGCGCTCCGCCCTATGCTACGCTCAGGACGTCGCGCGCCCCTATA
>JAMIGL010000012.1:0-5726 GCA_035905735.1 Minisyncoccota bacterium
GAATATCGTGATAATTATGGTTTTGGATTGGAAAAAGTCTTCGAAATTTACCAATCAAAAAGAAGACATCATTCAGAAATCGACTGGTTCGCTTTCCCGAATAAAACAATTGAGACATTGTTTACCGTTCAGGAAGAATCCGATGGTGACCTCCTTGTTGTTTTCATAATTGAAACAATTAAGAACAATCGTGTTTACTGCCATTTGATTTTGAGTGACGAGGCCTTCAAGAAAATACTCGGTGATAAAACCCAGCACATTCTTCAGGTTCACCAAATGTATTCCAAATTCTTCCAAGACCACATCGCCCTCAATATGGCGACTTGTTAAAAACACTTACCGCTAGTCGGATGAAAAACCTTCATTCGCTGGCGGTTTTTTATTTTATATAATTCCGAACATCATCCCGGGTTCGGAGTTATAACAATTCTTGCAATATCAACAAATATCAATAGAATGAAGAAAAAAATACTATGGCACTTAAAAGTACGTATGAAAAAATAATGGAAGAAGAAACACTTCAAGGAAATGTGTATATCTTTTCACCAGAAGAAAATGAACAAATACTTCTTCAACTAAATGAAGGTATGGAAGCATTTCTTCAAGAGGATACTCTTGCGAGAGTTACTTCTGAAAAGGAGCTTTCTACTATTAGATTAATTTGATTATCAACTCCTCTTTTGGGGAGTTTTTTGTTTAAAGCAAGTTCGAACATCCTCTAACGTTCGGGGGAGATTTAGAATTCTCTTACTTATACTTTTTGATAACACTCTCAAGTGCTTTTATTGCCCTCTCGAGGTCTTTCCTCGTAGTCATTCTGCCGAATGAAAAGCGGATTGCACCGACGTTCGGACCGTAGATGGATTCGACGATTGCTGACTCACTTCCTTCTTCGTTTTTGCATGCACTTTTAGATGAGACTGCGATACCTCGTGCATCGAGTTCGATGACGAGGAGCTCACTGTCAAACCCCTTGAGTGCGACATGGCTGATATGCGGGGCGCGGTTGTAACCCTGCATCGTGACTGTCACTTCCGGCAGTGTTTCTTGGAGCAATGCTTCAAAATGCTTCTGCAGTCCGGAAGCTGTCTCATATGCACCATCCACATGCGACTGTGCATATGCGAGCGCATGTGCAAATGCGTGCACAAGTGGGAGCGCCTCCGTCCCTGGCCGTCTCCCCTTTTCTTGTCCGCCCCCATACATGATAGGCGCAATAGTGACTCCTCGTCTCACATAGAGCATACCGACACCTTTCGGACAATAAAGCTTGGTCGCTCCGAGCGTCATCATGTCGATACCAAGCTGTGGCACACCAAGATCTATATACAGTGGTGCCTGGGTCGCATCAGTGTGAAATACGATCATTACTTCAGGATATTCCTTGCGAAGTTTGCGCACGCGCTTGGCAATGTCTTTGATAGGTAGGATTGTACCAATCTCATTGTTTACATACATGACCGATATGAGCACTGCTTTGATACCAGCTGAAATAAGAATATCTTTAGGATCAAACATTGGCACACTTGCAAGCTTGATCACCTGTACACCTCGCACTGCAAGCACATCAGCACATTCGAGAATGCTTGAATGCTCATACTCACTGACAAATAGTGCAATCTCATTCATTTGAATTCCTCTTTCTGCGCATGCACCGACAAAGCCCATGAGTGCCGTATTATTTGCCTCAGTTGCACCTGAGGTGAAAGTGATTTCATCGGCATGTGCATCTACTGCTTGTGCTGTCACACTTCGAGCAGTCTCAATAGCACGTCGCGCAGCAACCCCAGCTTGATGAAGCGCACTCGGATTGGCACCAGTGATAGCAGATGAAAGCACCGGAAACCCATCCATCATTTTCTGATCAATGGGAGTGCTTGAAGCGTAGTCGAGATATACCTGACCTGATGACTTGACGGATTTGAAAAAATGCTTGAAAAACATAGAGAATAAAGCTATACTGCGCGTCTATGGGGGGAAGTATACCATTCTTCGTATGGACGATTGGACTCGGGGTGACATTTGTTCTCCTGGTGGCAGTTATCATACTAAGCGTACTTCTATGGAAACTTCATATGCGACTCAGAACTTTCATGGCAGGCAAAGATGCGGCATCACTTGAAGCCACCCTTGCGTGGCTCACCGAAAAGAGTGCATCAGTCGATGACACACTCGAAGCCCATAAGGAAGCGTTGGAACATATCGATCTGCGAGTAAAACGAAGTATCCGCGGATATTCACTCGTTCGATACGATGCCTATGAAAATGGCGGAGGAGAACAAAGCTTTGCCTCAGGACTCCTTGATGAGCACGGTGACGGCTATATCCTCTCCGTCATTACCAACCGCAACCATGTTGGCGTCTATGCCAAGAAAGTTCGCAACCGCAAAGCTGATAGCACCCTTACTACCGAAGAAGACCGGGCATTACAAGAAGCACTTCACTCATTCTCATCATGAACACCACACACCGACCACCAATAGTAGCTGTCATGGGTCACATCGACCATGGCAAATCAACGCTTCTGGATTATATCCGGAAGTCTAATGTCACCGAAACAGAAGCCGGTGGTATTACACAGCACTTGTCTGCATATGAGATCGCCATCCCCTATCAAGGCACAACCCGCCAAATAACATTTCTTGATACACCGGGACATGCGGCATTCACTGGCATGCGTGAGCGTGGTGCTGTGGCAGCAGATATTGCAATCCTTGTTGTATCAGCAGAAGACGGCGTCAAAGCACAGACAATAGAAGCACTCAAGACTATTCGAAACGCACAGATCCCATTCATCGTTGCCATCAACAAGGTTGATAAGCCTGGTGCAAACATCGAAAAAGCAAAACAGATGCTTGCTGAGAATGAAGTGCTTGTTGAGGGATACGGTGGAGACACTGCATGGGTTGGTGTATCGGCAATCAAAGGTACCGGGGTTGAAGATTTTCTCGAAACAATCCTCCTTTTTGCAGATATGGAAGGCCTCAGTGCGAATACCAGTGCAAATGCGACAGGTACCGTCATCGAATCTCGTATGGATGCAAAGCGCGGCATGGCGGCAACCATCATCGTCAAAGACGGTACGTTGAAAAAGGGGCAGTTTCTCATCGCGGGCACGGCAATCACAACCACACGCATCATGGAGAACTTTCTTGGCAAATCAATCGACAGCGCAGGACCTGGTACGCCAGTACAGCTTGTCGGCTTTGATAGCTTGCCTGAAGTAGGGTCGACTATCGTTGTCTTTGACAAGAAGCGTCAGGCCGAAGACTATATCGAAGAATTTGGAAAAGTCACAATCGCAAATGACCGCGATGTCGTGACTGCCGGCGAAAAGATAGTGCCGATCATTATCAAGACCGATGTGCATGGCACCCTCGAAGCAACCGAGCGCGAGCTTGGCAAGATCGCAATCGAAGGCCTTCGGGTGAAAGTCATCGGCAAAGGTATTGGCGCAATCAACGAGAGCGACATTCGCCTCGCACAGTCTGATAAAGACACCATCATTCTCGGATTTAATACCGCCATGGATACTCGCGCACGTGATGTGAACGAGCAGGTACATGCAACAGTCGAAACATTCACCATCATCTACAAGATGACTGAATGGCTCGAAGTCGAGCTTGAGAAACGTCGCCCGCGCGTCGAGAGTCGTGAAGTCATCGGTACGGCAAAAGTCCTCAAGACTTTTTCTGCGACCAAAGACCGTCAGGTCATCGGCTGCCGTATTGAGAACGGCATGATTGAGGTCGGCGCAAAGGTAACAATCCTTCGCCGTGACTATGCACTGGCACAAGGTACAATCATCGAGATCCAGTCTGCGAAACAGAAAGTCAAGACAGTGACTGACGGCGAGTGTGGCATGCTTGTTGAGTGCAAGACTGACATTGCACCAGGAGATACACTTGAAGCATTTATGATGGTTACGAAATAATATGGCAGCAGAAAGAAACGCAAAAATTGAAGAACGTATCCGCGAAATAGCAGCCCGCTTTATCGAAAACGAGAGCAACAAAAGCGCAATGATTACCATCACCCGTGTAGAGCTCTACAGTCGCGGCAAAATGGCAACGATCTATGTCTCCGTACTCCCCGTCTCAGGTGAAGAGTCTGCTATTAACTTCCTCAAGCGCAAGCGCAAGGCACTCAAGCAAGTCGCCATGAAAGAGCTCGGTATTCACCCGGTACCCTTTCTCGATATCATGATTGACACCGGAGAGAAAGCCCGTCAGAATATAGACGCATTGCTCAAAAGCGATCAATAAATACTGACCCGATGGCCAAGTGGTAAGGCGGTTCTCTGCAAAAGAACTATACGCGAGTTCGATTCTCGCTCGGGTCTCCACAACTGTTCATTGTATACTATACCTATGCTGGGATGATGGAATGGTAGACATAGAGGACTTAAAATCCTCAGGCAGTAATGCCGTGCGGGTTCGAGTCCCGCCCCCAGCACAAGAAAACAAAACCACTAGAGAGATCTAGTGGTTTTGTTTTCTTGTGCCTCCAGAGGGATTCGCTTCTCCTTGCGTCGAAACGCACTATTTTTATAGTCGCTTCACTTCTTTAAAATAGGCGCCTACGGTTCAAATCCCTCTAGGAGAAAACGCCTTGCTTTTTTCTGGTGCCTCCAGAGGGATTCGAACCCACGACCGTCTCCTTAAGAGGGAGCTGCTCTACCGACTGAGCTATAGAGGCATTTCTATGGTGCTGGAGAAGGGACTTGAACCCTTAAGCCTTGCGGCACTAGTTCCTAAGACTAGCGCGTATACCAATTCCGCCACTCCAGCAATACACAAGACCTTGTAGGTACGCATCATAATACCGTATTTCTCCTTCCCTATCAAGCTTTTTATCGTGATACCAGAGCTTGACAAATACTGTATATATGCTATGATACATACAGAAATTTTAAATCACCTCAAAATATTCAGACATGAAAAAGGTATTAGTTTTGTTCATTATCATTACAGTAAGTTCATCAATAGCTATCTCCCAACAAGCCACAAAGATCAACCCGCTTACCTGGCAAGGCTGGAATACCAACCAGTTTCAGGTGTTTCCTGCACAGATTGGATTTAACCAATCTATTTCAAAATCAGGAGTTATCTTTAAGGCTCCTGGTGTTATAAATGCTTTTGGTTCTATCATGACCAGCCTTGAAGTATACGTACTGAAAGCCGGCCCTGATGGCAGACCGATACCAACATTAGTACGAGTAAAGCTTACCCAAGACCAAGCTCGCTCCCTCATGGTAGATATTCATGAAATAAAAAACACGGATGGCTCAAAAGAGTATTTCTACAATGAGCCACGGATTGTGACACTCAATCTGTACTGCCACTGGATGGACTATTGTCCAATCTACGTTTCCTCAGAGGAACAATACAGCGACAAATACAGAAGCTATTGGACCACCGACATTACGGTGACACTGTAAGGTACTACACTACAATCTCAAGCCCTTCGTACAACCTACGAAGGGCTTTTTTATATTGACATATATACATATATGTGATATAGTACATTCAAACAACATCATTCACAATAAAATAATCAATCATGACAAATGTAATTTTGCTTCTTCTTATCTTATGGCTTGCCCATGGATACAGTCCTGGCCGAGTTATTAAAAAAGAACGTCAACGACATCATACCTTTGGTATTGGAAAAATGCTTCTTTTTTTTATCGATGGAGATAAGGGTATCCCCTTCTTTCCTCGACC
>JAMIGL010000013.1:0-12300 GCA_035905735.1 Minisyncoccota bacterium
CACCAATCTGCCCGGTGTTCCAGACCGTTACAACTTTTTCTAATCCTTTGGGCGACTGTATCGTGACTTTCAAAAAAGAAGACTTGGTCGTCTGACATGAACCTCCCCGAACAACACAGATTTCAGCCTCGGGGCTCGGCCGACGAAACAGTACGTTGACCTGTCCACTCTCCTGACAGCCAGTATCAGTACAGACTCGTACAATCTTGTCAGCGGAGTTGATACCAAAGCCTTCGACGCACTCTGTTCCAGGAGCAGGAACACCGCACTCACCCGCACCTTCGTATACGCCGTTGCCATATGCACCACCACCAGATGGCACATCAGCAAACAAAATAAAGGATTTGCTTGAAGGCTCAGAGATTACTGATCCGCCTTCGGGATCACCAAGTGCAAATGACATGCCATACCCCGAATATCGATCGGTTCGTACCCCCTGTGCAGAGTCGATAGTGCGAATACTTGTCGCATATGTCTGTGCCTTGCGAATCGAAAGTGCCATTTCTTGTGCAAGATTTTTGACAGATACGTTGGTACTAAAATCAGAATAGTTATAAAAAAGTACGCTTGAGACAAGGCCAAAGATAGCAACCACCACAATGAGCTCTACCAGCGTGACCCCGCGTTGTTCGTGACGTACTATGACCATAATGGAAAGAGTGTGGCAATCCTAATACCCCATACACCGACCACAAATATTGCAAGTATCATAAATGGTGCAAATGGTACTTCTGATCGCATCGAATGCTTGCGCGACAATGCAAGCAACAACAGACCGACCGCACCTCCAAACCAAAATGAGAGGAGCAGTGCAGCCATCCCTCCACCGATCCCAAGAAGCCATCCCATACCAAGCGCAAGCTTCACATCACCAAACCCCATAAGCTTCCCCTTTGAGAAAAACCAAAACAGGAAAAATGGTAATGCAACCACGACACCACCCGCAAGCGCCGGAAGGATTGCAAATCCAGGAAAATATATCGCCTTCCATACAACAGAAGCAATGGAGAGAAGGATGAATGGGTAGACAACACCATCCGGAATAATCTTGTGTTTCAAATCATATACGGTGATGACTATCAGGAGTGCAGCTACCACAGCGGCAAATACAAATGATGCCCAGGCAAGCATGCCGAAATAAAACGGCACGACAAGACGCGCATACAGCAGCACAAAGACAATAGCGGTTGTAAGTTCAACAAGCGGGTACTGAAATGAGATTGGTGTGCGACACTGACGGCACTTGCCGCGAAGCCCGAGGAATGAGAACACCGGAATGAGATCATGCCATGCAAGCGTCTGGTTGCAGCGAGCGCATTTTGACCTACCCTTTACTACCGTGCGCCCGGTGTTCATGCGAAGGATCACCACGTTCAAGAAACTTCCGATCAAGAGTCCGAATGCAAAGACGACAAGTGGTATAAACATCATGCATGTATTGTACCACTTTCTGCTCTAGAAAAAACAAAACACCCCACGTATACGAGGGGTGTTTTGAAACATGAGACTAGCTATGCATTAGCAAGCGAAGTCAGTCACTGAGATTGCTGAAGCAGTGTTCTGCTTTGAAGCACCAGTCGAGTCAACACAGTAGAATGTACCAGCAGTTGTCTTGAGAGGGATTTCTGCAGCCCATGCACCAGCACTGTCATTACATACTGCAGTAGTCGCAGTAGCTGATCCAGTACCAACAGTAGCAGCACTACCGAGAGAGCTCTTTGCAGCACCGAGCAAGATAGTATTAACACCATTTGCAGCAGTACATACTGATGCATAAGTAGAGCCAGTATCATAGAAGAGCTCAGCCTGTGCACGAGCGTTTGCCATGCCGGCCTTGATTGCAGCATCTGCACCCTTTGCACGCGCACTGTTGAGTGACGCAAGAACAACTGAAGCAAGAATACCAATGATTGCGATAACCACGAGAAGCTCAATGAGGGTGAAGCCCTTTGCACCACGTGAAAGATTCTTTTTCATAAACAAATTTAATTTACTAAACCGAACTAATAATAATCGATTATTACAAAACCTTGTAACGTCTCTAAGTATACCACTTCTCTCGCCCAAAAAGGCAAGTATGTACTACTGAATACCCCCTGCAATATTGTAGATAGGCACCAGTACGGAGACAAGGAGTACTCCAACACCAAGACCGAGCGAGATGATCATGAACGGTTCGATAAGTCCCACCAATGTATCAACCGCCTCGTTCACCTCACGGTTGTAGAACTTGGCAAGCATTTTGAGAATAGAACCCATACTTCCCGTCTCTTCACCAACCTTGATGATCTGCGGCATCAGTCGCGGTATCTCCTTGGTATGGACTTCAAGTGCCTGTGAGAACGGCTTTCCGGCTTTGACTGCCTCCATCGATGCCATGAGCACTGCGCTGTATCGCTTGTTGCCCACCACACCAGCAGTAATCTCAATCGCACGGATGATCGGTATACCTGATGAAAGCATTGTATCCATGTTATCCGCAATACGCGCAAGGTAGAGCTTCTGATAAAGGTTGCCGACTATCGGAATAGAGAGGCTCAAGTCGTCGAGAATCTCCTTTCCTTTCTTTGATCGCGACAAATGGATCAAGTACCCGATTGCAGCTGCAACAATAATGAGGAAAAAGATACCGTAGTTGACCAAGAAATCAGATATTGCAATCACCGCCTTGGTATAAAACGGCACTTCCTGACCACTCTCAAGAATAATGGCCGAGAGCTTCGGAATCACGACAGTGAACATGAGCGCCATGACCACAAAAAAGATACCGATAACGAATGCCGGGTAGACGAGTGCATGCTTGGTCTTGGAGGTGAGTGCATACTGACGATCGAGATAGTCCGCCATGAACGAGAATACTGAGGTGAGCTTGCCCGACTCTTCACCAGCCTTGATCATATTGATATAAAAGTCCGAAAACACATCGCGATGCTTGCCAAGCGCACCCGCAATAGATGCCCCACCCTGAAGATCGGTCACCACCTGGTTGAGCTTGCGACCAAGGAGTTTGTTTTCGGTATTGTTTGCAAGGAGCGAGAATGCCTTGAGTGCGGAGACTTGTGCCTCAAACAATGTGGACATCTGACGTGAGAGGATTACAATCTCCTTCATCGGCACTTTCTCAAAAAGGGTTATTTCAAACCATTTCTTGTTTTCTTCTTCGCTCTTGATCGAAGTCACTATCAATCCTCGACGTTGAAGCCCCGCAGCGGCAAGATCGCGCGTTGCAGCATCGATGGTACCATCTTGTTTCTGCCCCTTATCGGTAATAGCGGTGTAATGAAAAAGCATAATTGTTTAGAGGAGGCGTTCCAAATTTTTAGGGTTGGTCGAATATGCATATGCATTTTCGACAGTAATAAGCCCCTGTCGTACAAGGTCGACCAAGCATCGGTTCATATCAACCATCCCAAGCTCAAACCCTGTTTCAATCACCGTATCAATCTCATGGGTTCTTTTTTCGCGAATAAGGTTTGCAACTGCGGTGTTGTTGATGAGGAGCTCATATGCCGGCACGCGACCCCCCGTAGTGCTTGGAATAAGCCGCTGCGAAAACACACCAAGCAGTGAAGCTGCAAGCTGCATGCGCACCTGATCCTGCTGATCTCCCGGAAATGAGTCGATGATACGATCAACGGTCTGCCCTGCCGTGTTGGTATGAAGTGTCGAGAACACAAGGTGGCCAGTCTCAGCAGCAGTCACTGCCGCACCGATGGTTTCTGCATTTCGCATCTCACCGATAAGTATTACGTTCATGTCCTCACGAAGTGCACTCTTGAGCGCAATAGGAAAACTCTCGGTATCAACACCTATCTCACGCTGATCGATCACTGACCGCTTTGGTGTATAGACATACTCAACAGGATCCTCAATCGTAAGGATATGCGCGGGACGTTCTTCGTTGATGAGGTTTATCATTGCCGCAAGTGAAGAAGACTTGCCGCTGCCAACCGGTCCGACAACTAGAAAGAATCCCTGTTTTTTGTGGGCAAACTCCGCAAGGATAGGTGGAAGCTTCAACTCGTCAAATGTACGGACCTGTGGGATCAACCGAAGCACCATGACAAACTTTGCTTGCTGAACGAATGCATTGACCCGGAGTCGAACACCCGGTTCGTATTCATACGAAAAGTCGAGCTCTTGTTTGGCAATAAACTTTTTGTATTTTTCTTCCGAAAGAACTGCTTGCAATATGCCGTTTATCGTATCCTGTGTAAGGAGGGATTGTGCCACGAGCTGCACAAGATCTCCATTGACTCGGATACATGGATACCGCTCCGCACCAAGATGCAGGTCGGATGCACCTTGTTCAATCATTAGCTTGATGAGATCGCGAAAAAGGGTTTTATAATCCATAATTTTTGATGACTTCTTCGACGTGAGCTACAACTTCTGATGGTGTACTGTTTGCCTTGACGATATAGCTTGCCGCTCCGAGGGATTTGCCACGGGCAATGTCTTGCTCCTGTCCGAGATTGGAGAGATATATCTTGACAGTGTTTGGAATCAACCCTTTTTCATTGATACTTTCAAGCATTTCAAAACCATCAACTGCAGGCATCACCACATCCATGAGCATAATGTCGGGGGTTGTACCACCTTCGAGTTTGGCGATAGCATCAGCAGCACTCATCGCGGTATCAACCGCATAGCCAGCCTGCGTAAAGCGCATTGCATACATGTCGAGGAGGAAAATATCATCATCAATGATGAAAATTTTTCTTGCTTTTGCGGGTGTTGATTCAGGAGTTTGGTTACTAACGTCAGTCATATGGATATAGTATACCCTCTTTCAAGAGAAAGGCTATTGCTTTTTATAGTCCGTAGACTTCTTGCATGGTGATTTCACCCTTAAGAGCTTTCTGAAGGGCATCTTCGCGAAGCATTAGCATACCCTTGGCACGAACAGCACGATAGATATCAGGCTCGACAGGACTCTTGAGAATGATTTCTTGCATATCCCGATCAACCGAAAACATTTCAAACACTGGCATACGACCACATGTTCCTGATGGCGCTTCAGAGGAAGGCTTGATCTCATACATTTTTTCAGGAACCTTGAACGCAGCCTGATGCTCCGGTGGCAAATCAGCAATCTGCTTTTTGATCATTTCTCTCGTAATATCATCCATAGGTATTTCATGGCGAGCACTCGGATGGACACGACGAACCAGACGCTGCGCCATGGAAAGGACGAGTGTCGGTGCAATCAAGTACGGATCAACCCCCATATCCACGAGACGTGGTATCACGCCGACCGCAGTGTTGGTGTGGATGGTCGAGAACACCAAGTGCCCCGTAAGTGCGGCCTGAATAGCAAGCTGTGCTGTCTCCTTGTCACGGATCTCTCCGACCATGATCACATCGGGGTCCTGACGGAGCACTGAGCGCAGACCAGCCGCAAATGTGTATCCAATCTCAGGCATCATTTGAGACTGTGTCACCCCAGCAACCTGATATTCAACCGGATCTTCAAGCGAGACCACGTTGTATATCTCACGATCGATACTGTTGAGCATCGAGTAGAGTGTTGTGGACTTACCCGAACCGGTCGGCCCTGAAATGAGGATAAGGCCGTACGGTCGATCGAGGGCTTCACGGACCATCTTGAGATGTTCGGGGCTCAAGTCAATCTGATCGAGTGGCTTGACCCCTCGCTCAGAGTCAAGAATACGCATAACAACCTTCTCACCATAGTATGCAGGGAACGTCGAAACACGAAATTCAATCTTGCGTCCGTTGATCATCGTGGCAAACGACCCGTCCTGCGGCTTTCGCTTTTCATCAAGACGAAGCTTTGAAAGGATTTTGACACGGGCGATAATACCGTCAAAGGTATTGATCGGAAGCACGAGTGTCGTATGCAGGTCACCATCAACACGATAACGAACATTGACCTTGTCACCGTTATTTTCGATGTGGATGTCAGACGCATTTCCTTCAACTGCATGGTTGATGATAACCGCCACAATCTTGATGATTGGCGCATCCTCAACAAGCTTTCCTGCGTCATCCTTTTTACTTCCATCACCCACGAGCTGCTCGATGGCACCCTTGCCACTACCAATAGACTGGTTGGCACCTTCAAGCTCTTCGTTGAGCTCGCCGACAGCATTGTCTACTTCTTGTGACAATGCCTTGTAACTCTCAAGAACAGCAATAAAATCACCGTATGAAATAAGAAAAATTTTGAATGGTATTCCCTGCTTTGCAGAAATGAACTGCAAAGCGTTCATACCCTCTATATTTTCAGGCTCGGTCACACCAATAGACAGCACCCCTTCGGCAAAGCCGATCGGGACAAATTTGTAATGTGTCGCTGCCTCCTCTGCAACATATTTCAAAATGTCATGCGGAATGTTCTTTGCATCTATCTTTTGGTATGGAAGTTTGTAAAACGTAGACTTTGCTGTTGTCAGCGCATCTTCGCCGACACCTGCGGCAAGTAATGCCTTGTTGTAGTTGCCTTCGTACTGCGAGTCAATCTCAGCCAACACTTGGTTGTACTGAAGCTCTGTTATGATGTGCTGCGAGAGCAAAAAATCAAGAAACATCATCGCGTTGGTGTGGTACCAGCTTTGGCAAGCGTCGTAAATGTCATGATGGTACCTGTTGTTGTATTCGACCCTTGTGCAGCGACAGCACGGACATAGTAGAGTGTCGCAGGAGCAAGCCCGGTGACCGGCGAAAGTATCGTGCCATTCTTACCAAGAAGCGCAGGAGGAGTAGCGTTGCCAAAGGTATCACTCGTGCCGTATTCAAACATTACGGTCACCGGTACGCCATCAGTGACAGTCATCTGTGCACCAAACTCTGCACCTGTTGCGGTGACCTTTCCTGGTTGCAGCGTCTGAAGCTCAGGTGCGACAAAGGTAGCTCCACCGGCTATTGTCCCACCCGCAGGATCAACACCGATCGGAGCAAACGGGTTTTGACGACCGACAACATCAGTACCAAGGGATACCGGATAGTCACGCAAGCTTTTGTATGCGTTGTTTTGAAAAATAGAAGTATCAATATCGATAGACTTTACATTTGAAAGGAGTGCCGAAAACTCACTAGACCCCGTCGCGGTGCCAGCAGGTCGTGTAGCATTACCGGGAAGGGTAGCTGTAGTTGAAAGTGCTCCTGTAGATGCAGGGGGTGTAGCAGATGATCCACCAAAGACACTCAGTGCGATGACGACTGCGATGAGTCCGACAACTATAAATATGACGATTTTGAGTTTCTTGTTCATATTATTGTTTTAGCCAATAGGTTTTTAATGTCACCTTGTAGGTGTTGCTTGTGATAGCACCCTGATCACCACTTGCCCCTCCCCCGAGACTAAAGTCGATACCGGTGACATCGATCAAGCGAAGATTGGCCTCAAGGTCAGAAAGAAATGCGAGAAAGTTTTTGTACTGACCGACTGTTTCAAACGATACGACAAACTCTCCGTACGGCCTACGTGCAGCTTCGGTGTTTGCTGTTGTAGTCGCTGCTTTTTCTTGGACTACCTGATATTCAACATTGCGCAACACAGAGAGACCGTTCTTTGTCGCAAGTGCATTGATCTGGATAATAAGACGAATATTGTTGACGGTGTCCGGGAGCAATGTCTTGAGGTTATCAAGATCAGCTTTGGAAATGCTGTTGTATGTTGCTATCAATGATTCACGAGATGCCTTGAGTTTTGCAGCAGTACTGAGACTATCATCAGAGCTTGCAATGGCAGCACGAGTCACTTGAATCTCCTGATACCGAGGCCATACAAACATCGCAAAGACGCCGACTGAAACTCCTATGACAATTAGTAAAAAGATATATCTCATTGTGGTGTGGTGATAGGCTGACTTGGGTCAACAACAGCAGGAATACTCGGCATCTGCTCTGCGGTCTTGCCTGCAGCCTTTAGTTTACTATCGATAAACGTTTGATACGAGAGGTCTGCAGGATTTACCGTAAACGTTAATCTAAATGTGACAGAGCCGGTCTTGTCATCAATCGTCAGATTTGAAAAGACGGGGTTGCGGATGATAGTGCTTTGAGTAAATGCATCAGACTGAAGCGCGATAGTCGCATAACTCTTTGCGACACCGGTAAGGTTGATCTGTACGACTTGAGACTTTGTCCCGGGATCAGTGACAAAACTGTATTTAAATGTCTTGTATTGGATGGAATGAAGCGTGGTTGCTTCAAGCGCTGCAAACACTGGAGAGACAACTATATGGTTTTGAAGTAATGTCTTTACTCCGTCAATGCGTGCATCGAGCCGCTTCATATCCCCGACAAATGCTGTTCCCAGACCATCACGTGCATCATTGATAGACTGTTCGAGTGCGACTTTTTGTGACCCTAACTGACGCTGATACAAAAACACTCCTACGAACGATACGATTGTCGCAATCACAATGATAACCGTCAGAAATGACAACAGGCCGACCACGCGACTTGGCTTTTGTTCGGTAACAGCGCTCGCAGTATCAATCGGACGCTTGGGAATAAATGATGTTGGAATGTTCGGCGGCATTTATGTGTGATAATTATATCACGATAGTGCGCGCAGTGTGCAACTTTTGTGTATGCAATCTCCGGGGATTACTGAAACTTTTTCATTGCGAGTCCGAGTGCCGCAGAAAATTCAGGACCGGTTGCCTTGAGCACTCCGGCAAGAAAGACCGGCGCATCAACTTTTGCAAACGGATCGGTAATCACAAGCTCTGTTGCAAAGCTTGGCTTTGCGTACTCAAGAAAGCCGCGTGTCATTGCTCCCCCACCGGTAAAGATAATCTTGCCAATGTTTTTGTTGTAGCGCTTTTCATACGCAAGAATGGTAGCATTTGCTTCCTGGAAGATTTCGACAAGTTGCGTCTTGATCAAATCCGGCACTTGCGGATGCTCAGGGCTTTCGATCAGACCGTTGTCTTTCTTGAGAGCTTCTGCTTTTACAAATGGTACTTGGAGCGTTCGAGCAATCGCAAGGGTCATATCCTGACTTCCTCGTGTCACCAGACGGAATGTCTCAACAATACCGTGCTCAACGATAGCGAGCTTGGTCTTTGACGCGCCGATATCAATGATAAGTACCGGAAAGAGCTCACGAGTGAGCGTTGATCTGATCTGACTAAAGACTTCTATCTCAAGCGAGTCCATCGGGACCTGCGCTTTCTGGAGTACGTCGGTAAACTTGGTGATTGTTTCGTTCAAGGTCGCAACAACCAGAACTGATATCTTTGCCTCTCCACCACTCTCCGAAAGGACGCGACTCTCCGTACCAGAATCTTCACGTCGGGGGATCACATACCAGTCAAGTGAGACTTCGGTGATGGGTACCGGAATGAATTTCTTTGCTTCACTCGGGATCACTGCACCCAATGACTTTTCTTCGATTTCTGCAGGCAGCTGCAAGATAAAGATAATGCACGATACTGACGGGATACCGATGACGACATTCTGACTCGTGATCTTTGTCTCAACGAGCGTATCGCGAAGCGCCTTTGCCAACGTATCAACATCAAGGTTGGTCACCTGTCCTATCACACTATCCTTTTGATACTGTCCGAGTGCAAGCGCACCGTAGGTATCAAGCACGGCGCGACCATTTTCACGCTTGAGCTGCACGACCTTGATAGATGAAGTACCAACATCGATACCGACTGATACGTTGTCGCCCCCTTTGCCAAAAAGTCCCGCAACCAATGATTTGATTCCTTCAAGAATGGTATCCATATATACTATATATAGTATAGAGCAGATTTTGCATAATTTCTAATTCTCCGATGACAAGCTTTCTCTCGCGTATATTCTTTCCCGAACGCTGCAGCGGCTGCGGCAAGTATGGAAGTGCTATTTGTGCACCATGTATGAGCACTATCCCCTGTGCAATAGCTACTGATGACAAGCGCATAGACGGCATATTTGACTACGGACACCGACTGGTAGCAGGGGCAATCCGAAACCTCAAATACCATCGCCGCAGCGAGTCTGCAAGAGCGCTCACGCACGCTTCAACACCATACATACTTGATACCATAGCCGATATGCTTCAGAGCATGCATCGGGAAACCATCATTCTCGTCCCTATACCGCAGCACAAACACAAACGAAATGAACGAGGGTTCAACCAGAGCAAGCTTATCGCGACATGGATATCCCGATCAACCCCCGATACGGTTGTCCAGGAGCTTCTCTCAAAATCAGCAGTCACCATCCCCCAGGCGCACATCAAAAACAAATCCTTGCGATTCAAAAATGCAGCCCACTCAATGAGCGCACGCGACAAACTCGATCCGAAAAAGCTCTACATTGTGATTGATGACGTCACCACGACAGGTGCAACATTCCTCGAAGCCATCCGCGCCCTGAAAGCCTCCGGCGCCACAAAGATCCACTGCATCGCACTTGCGCACGGATATGCAAGGAAATAATTGCAAAGTGTCCTACTATTATGGATAATCAATGCATATGACCCCTTCTGACATGGCTGATATCACCAAAGACACTCAGGCACTCAAACATGCGCTTGATGAGTACAACAAAGCCGTCGCCGCCTATCTCAAACAAATAGAGATTCATCGCATGCGCTATAGTATCAAGCAAAGCTTTACCACACCTTCAATCTAATGCACGAAACAACACCACAACCATCACCTGTTGAGCAAGAACTCATTGTACCGACCAATGAAAGCCTCGAGACGCCCGAAGTACTGACACCAACAGCTGAGTCAGTCGAAACACCAGCACTGGAACAAGAGCTCGCCTCTATCGAGACAGCAACAGGACTTACCGATAGCTATGAAGCAAAGGTTGTCCAATTTGCCGCACTCCCTGAGGAAGAAAAAACATTTGTCACTGATGAGATAGAGCACTCTCCCGAAGGAAAAGGGATCGTTGCAACAATGAAAGAAAAATTTGCACAGCTCGTCCATGCGCAAGGACATCTCCATGACAAGCTTGTGCAGGAACACAACTATCATCCAAAGCTCGTGCAGACGGTGGGCAAGGTCGGCTCCATTCTCGGCGGCGTCCTTGGTACTATCGCAGGACACGGCTTTCTCGGTGCAGGAACATCTGTCGCAGGCGCAAAGGCTGGCGGCTATGGTGCACTGAAAGCAATGGAACATATTGGCAACCGCATCCCAAGCATGCGTGAAAAGATGCTCAACAAAGCATCGCCTGAACAACAGGAAAAGCTCGCTACAGTCGAGACCATGCATACGCAGACACTTGAGAACTATGAAGCAAACCTCTCGACACTCAGTGCACTCCAAGAGCGCGTCCAGCACCTCTCTCCGGAGCAGCAGCAACAAGTCGCACAGCTTCTTGAGCGCAATATCAAGGCGCAGACCGGCACCGAAATCCTCGCCGAATCACACAAGAAGCACAAGACGTTGTTTGAAAAGTTTGAACACAAGATGCCGATGCTTGCGACAGCAACAGAGTACACTACCCACGTACTGATTGGCCCATCACTTCATGCAGTTGGTATCAGTATGGATCTCCTGCATACCATCGAGCTTTGGGCTGCAGGTGGTGGCGCAGAGACTATTACCAAAAAGCTCGTCAACAGCGTAAAGCATCTCGGTGACATCTTTCAGAAATTCAAACCAAAAACTCCTGAAGCACTGCCTGAGACAACAGCCGAAGATTTCCTCCCAAAATTAAAAGACAAATCGATAGCCGCCTAACATCCCTATGCCAAACTTTGACCAACCACACACACCTCCGATAGAGCTCACCCCTGAACAGATCGATGCAACAATCGAATTCAAAACAGCTGAATCCGAGATCCTCAAGGAGCAAACATTTGCAACCGAGCTCCTCATCAAAGCCTACGAAGAAGCCCTCGCGCAAGTAGAGACATCACAAGGATAGACCGTTGAAGTATGCGCGCATCAGCCGCGCATTTCTGTTGTTTTCACGATTGCGTCGATATGCATCGATACTTGTCGTTTCTTTTGCTACAGCACAAACAGTCGTCTGTGTCGTATAGCCAAGACTGCCCCGCTCACCCATATAAAGTGCCAGCCAATAGTCATCGGGATTGCGTGAAAGGCCGATACGATGTGAAAGCTGGTACGTATCTGAAAATATTTCAGATACGATGTCTTTGTCTTTCGCCCAAAACGCCATGCTCGGACCCCATATGAGACCGGCGACACCTTTACCCTGTCGAGGCGCAAACCATCCGGTCATTGTATTGAGTACATTGCAAAGTCTGTTGTATGCAGTACCCGTAAAAATAACATGTGATCCAACAAGTACGTGCTTGCCGCCCGCCAACACTTTCACCATCACCGCAATCCAGTTTGGTGCAAC
>JAMIGL010000014.1:0-6474 GCA_035905735.1 Minisyncoccota bacterium
CCTCCTTGAGACCAAGGGGTACACGGGTGATACGATCGGGGACAAGCTCAAGCAGATCACTCCTGAGGTGCTTGGTTCGATACAGATTGCATGGGAGGCACACAAGGTGCGTAACCGCATCGCCCACGAAGGTGCTGACTTTACACTGACGCAGCCTGAAGCCCGCCGCGTGCTTTCGTACTATGAAATAGTCTTTCGGGATCTCGGTGCGATAGCCTAAGGGTTGCAAAGGTAGGGAGGGTCTTGTACAATCCAAACCGTTCAATATATATCGAGTGAACAGTATATCGCGGGGTAGAGAAGTGGTATCTCGTAAGGCTCATAACCTTAAGGCTCTGGTTCGATTCCAGACCCCGCAACAAGTAGCAAAAGTCCCCATATGGGGGCTTTTGTGTTGAAATATAGACGTGATATGGTATATTCTGAAAGCACTTTTGTACTTGTCGGCGTAGCTCAGTTGGTTAGAGCGTAGCATTCATAACGCTAAGGTCGGTGGATCGTGCCCACCCGTCGACACCTTACAATTTGAAAAAATTGTGATACAATCGCCTCGTGCGATATATACGCAGACGTAGCTCAACTGGTTAGAGCACCCGCCTGTCACGCGGGAGGTTACGGGTTCAAGTCCCGCCGTTTGCGCAATATAAAAACCCCGGAATATCCGGGGTTTTTATATTGCGCAAACGGAGCAAAGTAAACTGCTGAATTTTAGTTCCTAAAACATGACAGAATGTATGTTTTGGAAGCTGAAATTCACTTCGCGGATTGCCCGCACAGGCAACCAAGAAGCTGTCGTACGTCGGGGCTTGTACGCCGGAGTGCTGATTGTCTAGCAAGACAATCCACGAGGTGGTGACTCGAGGAATACATATGACGAAGATGCTGGGAGCGTAGCGAGCAGTGCAGCCCGAGTGACTGACGAGGAAAAAGTCGAGGTAAAGACTCCCGCCGTTTGCGTAATAAAAAAACACGCCATTGCTGGCGTGCGGTGTACTTAATTCATTTGTGGGTTAAATTGCATCAAAGTTTCTTCTTTTCTTTTGAAACTATATATTCCCAATGTAAGCTGTGGGTAGAATAGGGTAACAATCGGATAACGGGCTCTTTGATTGGGATGTTGTTTATTACGACCAAGCAGGGAACCCTGTAGTTGAAGGACAAGGGTCTTGTAATGTTGTTGGGGTAAATCTTCATGGATCACTCTATACGTACATACCAACACAGGGCACTGTAGATAACCCAGATGAGTATCAGGCTTACTATGGTGATGCTGTAGCAAGTGAAGCTATCGTTGCTCAGCTGCGGCAGGCTGAACAGGATGACCAGATCAAGGCTGTTATTATCGAAGTTGATTCGGGTGGGGGTGCTCCGGTTGCCGGTGAGGAAATAGCTCTTGCTATTAAAGAGATCACCAAGCCTGTCGTTGCTGTTATTCGTCAAAGTGGCATGTCTGCTGCGTATTGGGCAGTCAGTAGTGCGGATAAAATCTTTGCTTCTCGAAATTCGGATATCGGAAGTATTGGTGTTACAGCATCATATTTGGAAAATATCAACAAAGATACGCGCTATATAGAGCTTGCAAGCGGTAAATTCAAGGATAGTGGTAGTCCTGACAAGTCACTTACTCAAGAAGAGAGAAGTCTGCTCCTGCGAGACATTACGATAACCCATGAAAACTTCATCCAAGATGTTGCAACAAACAGAAAGCTTTCACTTGAGTCAGTAAAGGCGATCGCAGATGGGTCTTCGGTACTGGGTGAGCGTGCAAAAGCTCTAGGACTGATCGATGAAATTGGAAGTTGGACTACCGCAGAAAAGTACCTCGAGCAAACGATAGGTGAGAAACCTGAAATTTGTTGGTAAACAACCCGGATAAAAGTATCAGATACCTATTTGCGGTACATGGTGGTACTGTAGATACTAGTATTTTGCAAAACACTAGTATAAGAAAAAGAGCGGTGATATACTACATACATTATGGCGCTAGAGTATCGAAAAGTTGAAAGGTTGTTAAAAGGATTTGCCAATCATAACCGATTGAAGATTTTAGAATTACTAGCACAGGAGCCGGAGTTGTCTGTAGCTGATATATCAAAGAAACTCGAGATAGGGTATGAAAACGCTTCAGATCATATTCGCAAGATGACTATTGCTGGACTTATTATGAAACGCAATGATGGTCCCAACGTCCGCCACAAACTCACCCCAAAGGCAGTCTCTATACTAGCATTTTGCAAAAAACTGCAATAGAAGTATTAAGAGGAAAACAATCCGCCTTCACTCCTTGTGCTGTAGGCATACCGACGCTATAGCACCCAATACAGATTCTTTGCTATACTAGATGCAACAAAATCAGCCATACGAGTGGCTGATTTTTGTATGTCCTGGTGTGATACAATGACAGTCCAATGCGTTTCCTTTTGATACTCGGTATAGTTGCAATGCTTGGTGTTCCAATGCAGGTCTCTGCAAAGAAAACGCCGCCACTGTTGGTACGCGCTTCGTCACTTGCAGTCTACGGCTGGAAAGATGGCGTGATGACCGAGCTTGCGAGCAAACGTCAGCACTACCTTCATCCGATCGCAAGTATTGTGAAGCTCATCACTGCAAAGGCTGTGCTTGAACTCTATGCACAAGATGCTGTCTTTACGATATCGCCCAGAGCAGTTGCGGTCTCAGGCTCTATCAAGGGTATTGTCCCTGGAGCACAGTTCACTCGTGACGACTTGCTCGACGCACTTCTCGTACAGTCGAGCAATGATACGTCTATGGCATTCATGGAGCCGGTGGGGAGCAAGGTGTTTCTTGCGCAGATGAATGACTTTGTACATCGCAACAGATATACGACGACATCGTTTATCAACCCTTCAGGACTTGATCCTGCAAAGGGGAGCAAGCTGCGTCCCAACCGCATGACACCGTACCACCTCTCGCGGTTGATCAGTGATATATATCAGCACGATCCGGTCCTGACAGCTATCATGGCACAGTCAAAGGCGACGATCACCGAGCAGGTGACTGGCAAGGAGTTTCCTATCAGGACAACCAATGGCTTGTATTTTTTTGATGGGTATAAAGATAAAGTAGTGATCAGTAAGACGGGGCTGACCAATATGGCGCGGGAAAATATTGTTTTTATCACTCCCGGTACCAAAGACTATGACTATATCAGTGTCGTACTTATGGGCTCGAATGACCGCGTTCGAGACTCGATGGCTGTTCTGGACTGGATCAAGCTTACCCAGCAATAACATTGACACGATAAGTCGGTCGTGCTATTGTACTACCGTTACTAACTAATTTCTCGGTATCTGGTTGTGTATGTTGCACGGTTAATGATATCGAAAGCAACAAAAAACACACAATATGGATTACAGATACCCAGGTGGCTCAAGCAGTCGCCCTCGTGGCTCGTTTAACGCGGGTCGCTCACAACAGTCATCATTCCGCGGTCGCCCTTCAATGGGTGGTCGTCCGATGCAGCGTCGCACCCCAAACCGCGGTCGCAAGGATTTCATTGATGAGAACATGTTCATCAACAAGGCCGCTCTCATAGAAGAAGAAGCGTATGTGCCAACGCACACGTTTGCAGACTTCAAGGTTTCGCAAATTTTAAAAAATAACATTGCAGAAAAGGGGTATATCACTCCTTCTCCGATTCAGGATCAGTCGATCCCTGTCGCACTCACTGGTCGTGATGTGATCGGTATTGCAGGTACTGGTACTGGCAAGACTGCTGCATTTCTCATTCCGCTTATCGACAAGCTTTCAAATGACCGTACTCGCCGTGAAAAGTTCATGGTGCTTGCACCGACTCGCGAGCTCGCTGAGCAGATCGAGCTTGAGTTTCGAAGCTTTGCGCGCAACCTCCGCCTCTTTAGTGTCTCATGTGTTGGTGGATCACCAATCGGACGTCAGATGCGTGAGCTCGAACGCGGCGTGAGTGTCGTCATTGGTACGCCTGGTCGTATCAAGGACCTGATTGCTCGCGGCAAGATCATTCCTTCAGAATTCCGAAGTGTCGTCCTCGACGAGGCTGACCGAATGCTTGATATGGGATTCATCGAAGACATGCGTGCGGTGCTTGGAGCAATGCCTGCTGATCGCCAGACACTCTTTTTCTCAGCGACATTTTCTCCTGATATTCAGCGATTGTGTCATGAGTTCTTGAACAATCCGGAAACAGTTTCGGTCAAGACTCGTGCAACCTCAGCAAACGTTGATCAGGATGTAGTGCGTGTTCGTCACGCAGGTGAAAAGGTGGACAAGCTCCATGATATTCTCAACGACCCTGCATGTGCAAAGGTTCTCGTCTTTTGTGAAATGAAACGAAGTGTTGATCGCCTCCACGAAGAGCTCCGTGCTCGTGGTCTCAAGTCAATGCCGCTTCATGGTGACATGCGCAACCGCGAACGTGCTCGTGCAGTCTCAGCCCTTGCAAAGGGTGAAGTGCAGACCGTGATCGCAACTGATGTTGCTGCTCGTGGTATTGATATCAGTGACATCACGCATGTGATCAACTTTGATACACCGTCTACGTATGACACCTATATTCACCGCATCGGTCGTACCGGTCGCGGATCAAAGAAAGGAAACGCATTGACCTTCATCTAATACGCATAAGGAAAATCCCGCTTCGGCGGGATTTTTTTTTGCGGTTGCTCTTTTTGAGGGAGGTAGTAGTATAGACTCAAATTAAATTCTTTTATATGAAAGCATCGTTCTTGAGCCAATTTTCTGGCCAAGTCCATATCGGCTCGCATGGAGAATATTCTTTGAGGATATGGTTTATTCCACTTGGATCAAAATCTCCATCATGGGTAGTCGATAGTAACAAGGGGATACTACATGCATTGCTCCTTCTCAAACTTTCGTTGTTCAAACAATACCATTTGATGAAGTATGCAGATAAAAAGTATCCTTACGCAGTACTGCCTCAAACTGCAGAGCAGCTCGATAAGTTGTTTAAAGAGGGAGCATTTGCAATACTCTATCCTATGACCAAAGAGTCCATCCATGCTCGTATCATAACGTTGAGGATACCAAGCATTGACAGTAGTATGCCACCGCCGTATGTCCAACAAGGACAGGGGAACACCATGCTTGCTGCATTGCAACATGCCATGGATGCGACACGGTTGCCGACAGAAATCATGGACGCTTCAGTGTTTACGTAAACCCCTGACATAGAGACTATGTCAGGGGTTTTTTCTTGAAAAAAGGGGGATATGTGGTATCTTTGATATGCTTTCTCATATAGACGAAGAACCTTCAGTAGGGCGCCGTGTATCATGAGAAAGCCCTATTGCCGTTGTAGCTCAGTTGGTAGAGCACGCCCATGGTAAGGGCGAGGTCATCGGTTCAATCCCGATCAACGGCTCCATAAAAGACAACATCAGCACCCCGAGTGCTGATTTTGTCTTTTTGCACTTATGTAGTACAATCACGGCTCTTATGGAAATTCGAAACATCGCAATCATCGCACACGTTGACCACGGCAAGACGACCCTTACTGACAAAATGTTGGCATTTTGCGGCGAGGTCATGGATGGCGGTTCAATGGACTCAAATGCTATCGAGCAGGAGCGTGGTATTACTATCTATGCCAAGAACACTGCGGTCACCTACAAAGGCACCAAGATCAACATCGTGGACACTCCAGGTCACGCGGACTTCGGTTCTGAAGTTGAGCGCGTGCTCCGATCGATCGACTCAGTGCTTCTCATTGTGGATGCGCAGGAGGGCCCAATGCCACAGACTCGCTTTGTGCTTAAGAAGTCGCTCGAGCTCGGTCTCAAGCCGATCGTTGTCATCAACAAGATCGACAAGCCGGGTGCTGACTGTGCACACACGCATGATGCAGTATTTGAGCTCTTTATGGAGCTCGGTGCAAACGATGCGCAGCTCGACTTCACGACAGTCTACGCAGTAGGACGTGACGGTGTTGCGATGCGTAATGAAGCCGACGAACGCAAGGACCTTGGGCCACTTTTTGACATCATCCTTGAGAAAGTCCCTGTTGCAGAAAATGACACTACCAAAGCATTTCGTATGCAGGCATTCAACCTCGCGTATGACAACTTCCTCGGCCGTCTCGCTGTCGGTCGCGTGTATGAAGGTATCGCAAAGATGGGTGACACTGTATTTGTTCGCTCACACGATGGTGTTGCTCGTCAGGCCAAGATCACCAAGCTCTTTACCTTCCATGGCTTTACTCGTGAAGAGGCAACCGAAGCACAGGCAGGTGACATTGTGATGCTTGCAGGTATTCCAGACATCTTTATCGGAGAGACTATTTCTGCGTCACGTGAGGCAGAGCTTCTCCCGGCTATTACGATTGATGAGCCGACTATCGTGCTCGACTTCCTCGTCAACAACTCACCGTTTGCCGGCAAGGAAGGCAAGTTTGTAACCTCTCGTCAGATTCGTGAGCGTCTTGAGCGCGAGCTTGAAGTGAATGTGGGACTCAAGGTT
>JAMIGL010000015.1:0-2741 GCA_035905735.1 Minisyncoccota bacterium
CAGTACTGTACTACCATTTCCCTCTCGTTCGTCACGACGACCACCCCAGAGCAAACTGTTCATGAACATATCGGCAAGCATTGAAACAAATCCCACGAGTATTGCGACCATGCTTTGCAGCAAGATCTCTCTGTTGCCGATGTGGGCAAGCTCATGCGCTATCACCCCCTCAAGTTCAGCTCTATCAAGCGTCGCGAGCAATCCTTCGGTCACCGCAACGGATGCATGCGTGGCATTGCGACCAGTTGCAAAGGCGTTGGGTGCTGCATCAGGAATAATGTGCACCTTTGGCTTGGGAAGTCCTGCAGTGATGGAGAGGTTCTCGACAATGTTGTGCAAGTCTCGGTACCGAGTAGGATCAGCAGGCACCGCACGCGCCATCGAAAGTGCGATCTTGTCCGAATACCAGTATCCGGCAATATTCATCACAACTGAGAATATGATTGCAATCGTGAGAATACCTGGGTTCTGATAATAGCTCGCAAAGAAATACCCGATGCCAATCACGAGTGCCAAAAAGACACCGACAAGCAGCCAGGTCTTGGTGACATTTTCAGATTTGTGCGTGTAGATAGTCGCCATTTAGAACTTCACTTCAACAGGTTTTGACTCTACGCCATCATCAGGAATATCAAAGTAGTCAGATGCCTTGAAGCCAAATGATTTGCCAACAATGTTTGATGGTACAGTCTGGAGCTTGGTGTTGAAGTCGCGAACATTTGAGTTGTAGAAGCGACGCGCTGCCTGAATCTTGTTCTCAGTGTCAGCAAGCTCACGCTGTAGTTCGATAAAGGTGGTGTTGGCCTTGAGGTCAGGATATGCCTCAGCAATAGCAAAGATGCTCTTGAGCGCACCGGTAAGCATGTTCTCTGCACCTGCCGCATCAGCGGTGCCTTGCGCACCCATTGCGGCTGCACGGGCAGCAGTCACCTTTTCAAAGGCAGTACTCTCATGTGTTGCATAGCCTTTGACGGTGTTCACGAGGTTTGGGATCAGATCATAGCGACGCTTGAGCTGCACCTCGATATCAGCCCATGCTTCGGTCACCCGGTTGCGCTTGCTGATAAAGCCGTTATAGGTAACGACAAACCACAGTACAACAACTGCAATAATAATCCACAAAATAGTCATACTATAACTGTACACCGTTTTTTATCTTTGGCAACTGCCGTTCTATTTGTAGCTATTCCTTTTTTCACATGGCATATGTATTCGAAAGGCCATACCCACCCAACCCCTTTCTCACACATATGCCATGTTCAAACGGAAGCTACTTCTTTTCTAACGAAAAAAGAAAAAATACCTGTTCGAGAAACACATTTCGCAAGCCCGACTGGGGCGAGAATAGCAATTTTTCAGCAGAAAAATATGCGTGTGTTTCGAGAATAGGTATTTTTTCTTTTGAGGACTAGCTCTTTTTCTTCTGGAGCTTTTCCATCACCACCAACAACGGCGTTGCAAAAAAGATTGATGAATAGATACCAAAGAATACACCAATACCAAGCACTATGGCGAAAAGCTGTGTACTCTCTGGTCCGATAAGTGCGAGCGCCACAATACTTGCAAGTGTTGCGAGTGAAGTGTTTACGGAGCGAGCAAATGTCTCCTTGAGCGATCGTCCGACAACATACTCAAATGGTTCTTTGAGGGTACCGTTTTTGAGATGTTCACGGATACGGTCAAACACAACAATAGTATCTGACACCGAAAGTGCAAGCGTCGTAAGCAATGCCACAACAAAGAGAGTATCAAGCTCAGTGCCACGATAATGAGCAATCAGCGCAAATGCACCTGTCGGAATGATGATATCGTGCACAAGCGCAATGATGACAGCAAAGCCGTATTTCCATGATGAGAGCGGCTCGGACACCTTTCGAAAGGCATATGCAACAAAACAAATGATGGCAATAAAGACAAGGATGATCGATATCAACGCTTTGCGCGTGAGCTCTGCACCTACTGACGGACCGATAGTAGTGAAGCTGTCCACTGATGCGGCAACAGTGCCTCCCTCGGTCAAAAGCGCTATCAATGCCACACGATCAGCATCACTGAGCTCACGAGACTTCACTATGATACCAGTATCCCCGACTGACTGGACGGTTGCACCACCAAATCCTCCATTGGTGAGTGCATCACCGAGGCGCTGCTGATCAGGACGAGTCTCCTGATAAGTCATTTGCAGCTGTGATCCCCCCTTAAAATCAATGCCGAGCGGAACCCCAAAGAAGGCAATGCATCCGAGTGAAAACGCGATAAAGAAGATTGAAAGTGCGATAAAGATTTTACGATACTTGATGACAAACATATATCCAGACTGATTACTTAGTAAAACCGCTTCCGAAAAAGAACTTCCCTGCCTTGCCCTTCCCTTCAGGAAGTGACCGGAGAAAGACTCTCGTCACCACGACCGACAAGACGAGTGATATCAGCACACCAAGCCCGAACGTGAGCGCAAAGCCTTTGATGAGAGACGTCCCGAACCAAAACAAAATAATAGCGATGATGAAGCTTGCAGTGTTGGCATCACGAATCGAAAGCCATGCTCGGGAAAATCCATCACTGATGGCGTCGGTTGCCTTTTTGCCACGAGCGCGTTCTTCGCGCATGCGCTCAAAGATGAGGATGTTAGCATCAACAGCCATGCCGATCGATATGATGAACCCTGCAATACCTGCAGCCGAAAGGGTTACCGGCATAAAGCGATAGACGAAAACCGTAAGTATCATATAGATAGCAAG
>JAMIGL010000016.1:0-4025 GCA_035905735.1 Minisyncoccota bacterium
ACTACACCCCTATCCAATACGATCCAAAAGGCGAATCAAAAATCATCACCCAGTACGATATGTTCTCCGGTGGCCGTGACGGTGTCGTCAACCTGCCAAAGTTCGACATGCTCGGTATCCGAAACCTGCAGTTCATCTCCGGCACCATCGAGCGCATCAAAAAGATTCATGGCATCGACGTTGATATCGACACCATTCCGCTTGATGACAAAAAGGTGTTTGAAATGCTTTCGCGCGGCGAGACCATGGGAGTGTTTCAAATGGCTGGGGACGGTATGACGCGCTATCTCAAAGAGCTCCGCCCGACCAAGCTTGAGGACTTGATGGCAATGGTGGCACTCTATCGTCCGGGACCGATGGAAGTCATCCCTGAGTACATCAAACGAAAGGATAATCCGAGTATGGTCAAATACCCCGACCCTCGACTCAAAGACGATCTGGAGGCATCCTACGGCCTCTTGGTGTACCAGGATGACGTACTAATCACCTCGATCCGACTTGCCGGATATACATGGCTTGATGCCGATAAATTCCGAAAAGCCATGGGTAAAAAGATTCCCGCAGAAATGGCCGAGCAAAAAGACAAGTTCTACAAAGGCTGCATGGAATACGGTGGTCTCAAGGAAGCAAAGATTGACGAGCTCTGGCACTTGATTGAGCCGTTTGCAGCATATGGATTCAACAAAGCACATGCGGCGAGCTACGGTATGGTCGCCTACAAGACCGCATACCTGAAGGCGAACTACCCTGCCGAGTATCTGAGTGCATGTATGACTGCTGAGAGCGGTGATATCGAAACCTGCAGTGAGTATATCAACGAGGCCAAGCGCATGGGATTTGAAATCCTGCCGCCTGATGTCAACGAATCGTATTCTGACTTTACCGTTGTTGTCGAACATGGGAAACCTACCAAAAAGATTCGTTTTGGGATGCGTAATATCAAAAACTTTGGTGAGGAAATAGGCAAAGGCATCATCGCTGAGCGCAAAACTGGCGGCACCTTTACCAACATCGAGGACTTCCTCGAACGTGTCCAACACAAAAACCTCAACAAAAAATCCCTTGAGGCACTGATTGCCTGCGGTGCAATGGATGCATTTGGTGACCGAGGTGTTCTCTTTGCAAACATTGAGGAGCTTCTTGTCTTTCACAAAGGACTCAAGAGCTTCATTGGTACAAGCCAAGACTCACTCTTTGAAGGACTCGACTCCAAGCCGCAGGCACTACTTAGTCTCAAACCCGCAGCAGAAGCGACCCTTACCCAGAAACTCACCTGGGAGAAAGAACTGCTCGGACTCTATATTTCAGGCCATCCACTTGATAGCTTTGCGGACAAGCTCGCCAAAAGCGGCACAACCATTCACAAACTGATGACCAAGACCCCTCTACCAGGAGAACGCCCAGCATTTCGCAGACGCGGCGAAGCAGGCAAGGAACTCCTGGTGGCACACATCGATACCATCAAGATCATCATGACCAAATCAAGCAATCAAAAGATGGCATTCATGACCCTCTCTGACAAGAGCGGTACAGCTGAAGCACTCGTGTTTCCCGAGACATACAAGACCATCGGCCCCATGCTTCGAGAAGGTATGGTCGCAGCATTTCAGTGCTCGGTCTCAAATCGTGATGACAAAAAGGCTATTTTGGTTGATAACCTAAAGGCATTTTCGTAAAAGTTGACTTTCTATATAAAGTAAGTATTATATATAGAACCAAACCATTTGTTCTATGCAAAAGAAACGCACTTCTGCAGAAATTCAGAAGAAAAAACAGCAAAAAATAGAAAAGGTTTTTAAGGAAGTTACCCCTTTAATTAAAAAAAGTGATCAAATTATTTTAAAAAAAGGATCAACAATTTCCAAAATATATAGTGCAGCAAAACTATATATAACCGGAACCGGTGAAGATATCAAAGAAGCATGTATTGTTATATATAATCATTTTAAGATCCGTCCTTATAGAGATAAGGATAGACCATTGACTGATTTAATAAAACAAAAGCTAAAAAAACTAAAATATCCAGCTGAGCCAGCAAAACAACTCAACCTTTTCAAAGCCGCTTCATAAGAAGCGGCTTTTCTTCCCCCTTATATACAAAACACAAAACCCGCATTGCTGCGGGTTTTGAGCTTTAGAAGTAATCCAACATTACAACTTGATACTATCAATCTTATTCATGATCGCGAGTACTTCATCAGCGTATGTTGGGACAACTGATGGAGGGTTGTACGTTTCGAGGATACCTCGAACCGTCTTTCCTTTATAGTACCGAGCAGTTCTTGGGTTGTGTCCTCCTAAGTTCATAATGACAGTTTCAATCGCTTGATCGAAACTCTCGAACTTGATCTTACAACTTCCCCATCCGTACGGATTGTTATGGCAAGCAAACTTTCCACCAGTTGTTTCGCGCATGGCGAGTGCCGGTGCAAGTCTCCAGTCGACGCCGTATTTCTCGGCCTCTAGCACCATTTTCATTCCGTACCCTTCAAGCGGCAAGTCATGTCTTGCATAATATGCATCAATCTTGGCAGCCCTCTCCTCTCTTTCCAATTGGAGTTTTTGCTCTTCAGGTGACAGTACTGTTTGCGTGATCATATCCGCTGAAAGCATCGCCTTGTCGATAGATGCCATAAAGGTATTCATCGACATAGTAGTAGCAAGCAACGGAACGATAATGAACGATCGAATTAAATGTTTATTTGTTGAACTCATAGACCCCGGTTGAGCTCCGAGTGAACTTCATGACGGTAACGCTTTCATTCGTAGATCCGGGAAACCCGAGCCTTAGAAGAAAACATTCCAGTACATTTGCATGCCTGGAACTTCAAATATAATAGCATATCTGATATATTATGTCAATGGTTATACCACGGAAAATACGGGTGTCAAACACAAAATACCCTTATTTTATAAGGGTATTTTAGACAACACTATTTGACAAATATACTAATAAATTGTCTTATTTTGTTTAGCAGTAAGGCTTTTGGCGGGGCTTCTTATTTGGAAGCAGAAATTCCGGAAACCATTGTCACAACCTGCTCTTTGAGACGTTGCTCCATCTCACGAAACAGTCGTGTTGCCTCCTTTTTATACTCAACGAGAGGTTCACGCTGACCGTACGCACGAAGCCCGACTGACTGACGAGTGTGCTCCATCGTATCAATATGTTCAACCCATAATGTATCGGTAGTATAAAGGACGATACGTCGAACCATCTCCCAAAATGCGTCTTCTCCGACAAGCTGCACCTTTTCGGCGACAACAGGCTCAAGTACTGCCTGATCGGTAAGTCCATACAAGGTTGAAATGATATGTCCTCGATCACCCTCTACCATTGCGCGGCGGCGGCTATACACGATATCCCGCTGATACGCCAAAACAGTATCGTACTCAAGGGTGCTCTTGCGGGCGTCAAAGTGAAAGCCTTCGATTTTCTTTTGGGCTGACTCCAATGCGCGAGAGACAAATCCATGCGCGATAGGCTGATCTTCGGGAACACCAAGCTTGGTCATCATGCCTTTGATGCGATCCGATCCGAACACACGCATCAGATCATCCTCAAGCGACACATAAAACTGTGTCTCACCAGGATCACCCTGTCGACCAGCTCGCCCACGAAGCTGGTTGTCGATACGACGTGCTTCATGACGCTCGGTACCAATAACAAAGAGTCCTCCAAGTGCCTTGACTTCAGCCTGCTCTTCAGGAGTCGAAGGATTGCCTCCAAGAATAATGTCGACACCTCGCCCCGCCATGTTGGTAGCAATCACGACTGACCCCTTGCGACCAGCCTGAGCAATCACCGAACCTTCTGATTCGTGATTTTTTGCATTCAATACTTGATGTGGAACACCTGCACGCTTGAGATATGCGGAGAGGAGTTCATTGCGTTCGATTGAAACGGTACCAATAAGAACAGGCTGCCCCTTTGCATGAAGCTCTTGTACCTTGCGGGCTATTGCCTCAAACTTGCCATGCTCCGTGATAAAGATAAGATCATTGTTGTCTTTTCGTGAAATAGC
>JAMIGL010000017.1:0-3180 GCA_035905735.1 Minisyncoccota bacterium
ACATCCCCTGCTTTTTGAATGACCACGGTATCACCTATCTTGATATCGAGCCGTTTCACTTGATCGATATTATGCAGTGTTGCCTTGGATACTGTCGACCCTGCCACCAGTGTCGGAATGAAATGCGCAAGCGGTGTAAGCACTCCGGTGCGACCGACTTGTACCGTGATAGCAGTCACTGTTGTTGTTGCACGCTCTGCCGGGTATTTGAATGCAATAGCATACCGAGGAGCTTTGCCCACAATACCAAGCTCATCCTGAAGCTCAAGCTCATCAACACAAACCACAATCCCATCAATATGGTATGGCAAGCTGTCACGCTTTTCAGATACTTCATCGATAAGCTTGGTGAGCTCTGAGACATTTGATGCTTTCATTTCAAATGCAGGCACTGGAAATCCAAATGAGCGAAGCAGTGTATGCTTATCGGAGTGCGTCTGTGGCATTGCCACCCCTTCTATCAAAGAAATATCATACGCAAAAAAGTCGAGTTCGCGCATTTGTGCAAGTGCAGGATCAAGCTGTCTGATAGATCCAGCTGCGGCATTGCGTGTGTTTGCAAATGGTTGCTTGCCTTCGGCAAGTTGTGTTTTGTTAAGCTTCTCAAGCACTGCCTTGCGCATGATGACCTCACCACGAACTTCAAGTACACGAGGAGCATGTGTTATCAAAAGCGGAATTGTTTTCACTACACGTGCATTACTCGTCACATCCTCACCGATAAAACCATCACCACGGGTCGCAGCCTGCACAAGCACTCCATCCTCATACCGAAGTGTTATAGCAAGTCCATCAAGCTTGAGTTCAGCAAAGTAGTGATGAGGTGCACCACCAAGGAGCTTCTCCATACGCTCGCTCCATTTGCTCATCTCCTCAACGCTAAATACATCGTTGAGTGAAAGCATTCGTTTTACATGTGGTACTTTTACAAAAAATGGAAGTGGTGCACCCGCAACACGATCTAGTGTCTGACTTTGAGATAGTTCAGGAAACTGCGTTTCAATCTCCTTCATTTCTCGAATCAAGGATTCGTACACATCATCCGTGACGGATGGATCATTGTGCACATGATATCGTGTACGCAAATCCTCAATCTGAGCCCTGAGCTTCAGAAGTCGTGTTTGTGCAAAAGATTTTTCCATACAGACACTTTACCCTTCAAAGTCACTAGCTTGCAAGACATCCTCGTCACCGGATCCACCACCAATATCCCTAATAATCTCTCCTCCTCGAGTATCGCCACCATCTTCATCAGCCGGTATAAGGTCTCCGGATCCAGGACCGGTATCATCTCCTGTTCCACCAGGAGGTACGACGACCCCTGTAGTATCTACCTCGCTCTCCGTATACCGAACTTCAAGCACACGCTCTACCTTGCGCGGAGTATCCTGACAGACACTGTAGCCCTTTGCTTGGACAGCCGAGAACAGTGCGCTTGTTTTGTTGAACAGCATGCCATAGCAGCCTTTTGTCGGATCGGTCACTACTTGGGTATAGAAAAGATAGTTGGGCGTACTATTTGCAACATCAAACGTCATCGTCTGAGTACCACACGGAAGGGTTAACGGTACTTGATCAAACGGCACGTCTTTGGGGAAATATCCCTTGGTAATGTCATAGTACAATGCGCACTCCATAGCGGAGTCAGCCTGATAAAATGCCGCCTGCGAATCCTTTGCCAGACTCGAAAGAATCGTCTGCTTGAAAGTCGTATTTGAAATACCAACCGCAATCGTCAAGATCAAACTCATCACCAACACAGTGAAAAGCATTGCGAACCCGTTTGTTGTAGAGGATTGTTTCATCATGGTCTCCAGTTTGCTATAACGATCGACTGCGTAAGGTTCTTTGTTGTCTGACCATCAAGCCATGAGATCGTCCCTGTCACGACGAGCTGGTCCGGATCAAGCAATGACCGAGTAACCCTAATAGTACGCTTATACGATGTGTCGACTGATTCACTTTGAGGAAACGGATAGTTGCCGCTATATCCATAGAGTGACTGGTCTGCATAATATCGCACCAATGGGCATGACCGGGTGCATGCACGGATTGGTGCAGCTGCAGTATATGGATCAACATAGCATCCTGTTTCTGCAAAACAACCATTTGTACGAGTTGCCTGACCTTGCCTCTCCCCTGAAAGAACTTGATCACCCGCAGGATTTACTGACAGCATGTTGAGCCATTCATCCCATGTTTTCCCCTGAATGAATGCGGTATCACGACTGTTGCGAACATATTCGAGAGATTCCTGAAGAAGGTTATTAGCAACGATCTGGTTGCGTCCATATCGCACAGAATAAAATCCTCCTGCGGCAAGCGAGAGTAGTGCACCAACCGTCATCGACAGGATGAGGATGGCGACAAGTGTTTCAATCAATGTAAATCCTTTTTGGTTCATATTATTTGGTTGCTCGCTGTGAAATATATGTCTGAATACTAAACGGTGCGGTGTTTTCGGTACCGGCACTTGCAATACCTTCGACTACCATCATGACACTCGGCTGACGAGCATCATCAGGGTTGGCACCATCAACATAAAAGTGAAGTTTCTGTACATCAATCTCTGGGGCAGTCATTGATACCCAGTTGGACCATACTCCGTTTTCATCTTTGGTCTGTTTTTGGATTTCACCGCGCTCACCATCAGCACCGAGGCGCAAACAGTATTGTACTTCGATGTCTCGACCAAGTGTACTAAACAGCGACAGGCATTCACCAGCCTCCGTACTGGTATCAGTATACGCGCAGTTGTTGCTACCGCTTTGGTTTTCTGTCCCACCACAGACAATACGACTTCCCGTGCGGATAGTACGAGACATCGACTCCATCCCGAAGTTCAGATTATCAAGCACGATGCGCATTGCCTGTACTTTCTTTGATGCGTTGTTCACCGTATAGAGCGAACTGATAGCCGCCATCACCACAATCGTAAAGAGTGTGAGTGCTACCATAAGCTCGATGAGCGTAAATCCTGCATTTTTGCGATAGAGATGGTGAGAGGATTTCATCATAGTATTATTGCACACCAATCTGCCCGGTGTTCCAGACCGTTACAACTTTTTCTAATCCTTTGGGCGACTGTATCGTGACTTTCAAAAAAGAAGACTTGGTCGACTGACATGAACCTCCCCGAACAACACAGATTTCAGCCTCGGGGCTCGGTCGACGAAACAG